>JAVBRW010000342.1:0-13501 GCA_031547475.1 Planctomycetota bacterium | reverse complement strand
GTGACGATCAGGAGGGCGATGACGAGAAGGACGATTTTCTTTTCCACACCTATACGTTTGAACATGGGCAATCCTTGCGCAAAAGAGACGGGACGGGGCGGACAATCCTTTCCGCCCATTCGGGATCCGGCACGCATAGGGTAGCCGTTTTACCGTGTAAAGCAAGATGGCGCCGGAACAATCCGGCCTGCGCCGTAATACCCCGCTATTCCCCCGCCTTTGGCGGCGACCACGAGCGTTCCGTAGATGTATTGTCTCCCATCCAGGTCCGGATCACGTCGGCGAGCCATTTGGCGCTTTTCGCTTTATCGATTTTAGGAAATAGCACTGTTGCGCCGTTGGTGAGAATCATATTCACTTGCCATAAATTTTTCGCTTTCGCGTCAACCTCACTGATTACCGAATGAATGTCGTTTCGATCGATCTGCCATTTGATGCGGAAAGCCAGCACCCGTTCGCATACCACCAACTCGTCAGGAAAAAAGCTGTACCATCTCCGGTGGAACAACGTGAACGGCAGTCCGCCGATAAATGCCACTCCAGCCAGGAGTAACACCAGATCCGAGACGGGATAATCTCGTCCCTCCTGGACAAGATCGGCCGCGCCGGTGTGCTGACCCGGGCGGGAGCGCATCTGCTGACTTGGAAAAAGCAACATTGACAAAGCAAGAATGAAGCAGAAGCAGATAACGATGGCAAGCACAAAGCTTCTGCAATCCTGCATGACGACGAACGCACTTTCGGTTCGCGCCCGTTCTCCCAGCTCCGATGGCAATTTCTTAAGAAAACGCGCATAAGCCTTCGAATTAGGACGAACGACTGCAAATGAATAGGGGACTTCCGCGAGCGCCGCTTTCGCCGTTCCAACCGGCTCTTCCGTCCGTATTGAGGTCTCGCCGGAAAGCACGGCCGTTAATGTGGAGCCGGAAATTTGTTTATGCAGCTTATCTTCCGCTTCGCTGAAACGTAGCGACAGACTGCGTTGAACATCCTCGCCCACCGGTGCGCCAAGTGTATCGTGCAGCATGTCCACCAGCCATTCGGCATTCAGGGGATTTCTACCTGCTTCATAGAGCGGCACGCGTTTGCCTGAAGATAGTTGCAGTACTACCGTGTTTGTGGGATCGGCTTCGTCGATATGGTTTTTCACATGGAGGATTTGCGCGATCTCTTCCTTGGACACCCGGCGCTTTTCGGAAAAAATGTTATGGATGCGCCGAAAATATATGCAGTCCGGGCGCACCACCAACCAGACAATGTCGATAAAATACGTTGGTGCCAGCGCGCCAAGCAGAAGCGCGAGCGCAACCGAGACAATGACAAAGGTGGTCGTGGAGAAGGAATACAGGATCCCGATATTGAAGATGAGCGGGACAAGGAAGAACAGCACACCGAAGACCCGTCCCAAGCCATGCATCGGCGCGAAATCGGCCAGACTTTGCCGGATTTTGATGCCCACCGCGCCCGGGCGATGGAGATTGGCCGCGTCCGGGTTGAATTTTTCCTCCATCGCCCGAATGGTTTCTTCTGGAAGAAAAGTTATTCTATCCGGAAGTCCGACACGCCAATACGGCGCGTCTGCCTCGGAATTGGAAGAAATGCCTGGATTGATTGCGCGTCCGGTGTTGTCCATTCCGCAGACCCCTTTCCGCCAATCCGTGATCAGAACTTCTGCAGTGATGGAAATTGTAGATGCTTCGTAGCGAAAAAACAAGGCGCCACTCCCTGGTCCGGCACCACAAACGCGAATGGGGCTAAACGCGGTTGCACCGGAGCGATGGGTGACGCCTTGTCTTTTTGTCGTTAATCGGTTTCGTTTTCAGTTTAGAACTCGTCATCCTCGCCAAGCGGAATCACTTCGGCGGCGGACAGCATTTTCACCTTGCCGTTCGCTTTCGGGGCCGGCGGGGGCGGGGCGGAGGGGCGCACCGTTTCCACCCGCCTGACCTGACGCACTTTCTGGTCCGATCTGCCCGAGCCGCCGCGCGGCAACGCTCCGGACGCAGCACCGCTGGACACGCCGCCCTCGACCATGGTGACCAGGTCATCGACCATGCCGTTCAGGGCCGTCGCCTGCGCCGACAGTTCTTCCGACGCCGACGCCGCCTCCTCGGCGGTGGCCGCGTTGTTCTGGGTCACCTTGTCCATCTGTGCGACCGCCGTGTTGACCTGATCGACGCCCTGCGCCTGCTCGTTGGTGGCGGCGGTGATTTCGTTGATCAGGCGGGACACGGTCTGCGATCCTTCCTCGATTTCCTTGAAGCTGGAATCCAGTTCGCCCGCGATGTCGGAGCCGTTCCGCACCCGCTCGATAGTGGTCTGGATAAGCTGCGTCGTGTCCCGGGCCGCCTGGGCCGAGCGGCCGGCCAGGTTCCGCACCTCGTCCGCCACCACGGCGAAGCCCTTGCCCGCCTCGCCGGCGCGGGCCGCCTCGACCGCCGCGTTCAGCGCCAGCAGGTTGGTCTGGAAAGCGATGTCCTCGATGGTCTTGATGATGCGGTTGATTTGTTCCGCCGAATCGCTGATTTCGCCCATGGCCTGCGACATGTTGGACACGGCGGTGGAGCCGGAGCCGATCAGCTTGTTGTTGTTCTGGGTCGTGTCGTTCGTCTTGTTGGCGTTGTCCGCGTTCTGGCGGGTCATCGAGGCCATTTCCTCGAGGGCGGATGAGGTTTCTTCGAGGGATGCCGCCTGCGAGGTCGAGCCTTCGGCCAGCGTCTGGGCGGAACTCGATATCTGGGCGGCGGCGTCGTTCACCTGGCTGGCGCTTTCGTTCAGGTGCTGGATGATGCCCCGCAGGCGGACGATGATGCCCCGGACGATGACGTACGCCAGCACCAGCGAGACGAGGAGGCCGACGATGGCGCCGATGATAATCACGTAATTGACTCGGGCGGCGATTTGCCGGCCGGCGGCTATCTCCTCGTCCATGCCTTCCATCGCCCGCCGGATGACGTCGCGGACAAAAGTCTGCAGCTTGGTCCGCGCCTCGAGACCGGAGGTATTGAGAAGCTGGAGAGCCTTGACGTTGGAGTTGAGGGAAACCAACTCGTTGATCTGGCCGAATGCCTTCATCCCGGCGTCGGCGATTTTGCTTTTCACCGCCGCCGCCATGGCTCCGCCCTGCTGGCCCGAAAGGCCTTTGGCGATTTCGCCCAGCATGGCGTCGACATTGGCGATGAGGGCGTTCGCCTCTTTTTTCAGTTTTTCTTCCCTGGCCGGATCGGTTTCGGGAATGAGTTCGACCACCAGCATGCGGAAGCGGAGCAGATCGTTCCGCGCCTTGTTGGCGTTCACGTTGTACGACTTCACCTCGGGGCTGGCCAGGAAACGCGCCAGCGCCTCGATGTCGGCGTCGACCTCGTCCCAGAGCGGTTCGCTCGTTTTATAAATGCGGCCGGCCTTGGTGTTGGAATTTTCGTAGGAAAGATTGGCGATCTGGTCGGTGACCTGGACGTAATCGTTCCACAGGCGCCGAATGCTGGCGACGTTTTCCTCCCGGGCCGGAGTGACGGGCTTGGGGAAGTTGTCGTAATACCTGTCGATTTCCTGTTTCATCCGGGCTTCGATATTCTTCATATCGCCGTCCATGATTTTTTTCATCGCGGGTTCGTCCAGTTCCTCGATGATGGAGGTGGTGGCGGTGCGCCGTTCCAGCGTCAGCCTGTCGATGACGTTGAGGCTGATCGTCCGGTTCGCCTGCTGGCCGATCGTCGACATGGCCGCCGCCATTTGGTTGGCGCTGTAGAGGCCGAGAAATGCGATGGCGGCCGCCAGCAGCGCCATCAGACCGATTACCAGGAAAATCTTTTTCGCCATCGACATGCGCATGGTGATCGCCTTTCCATAACATACACACCCTGAAATTACGGACAACCGAGAAAATACGTCCGGGAAGATTCCGTTCTTCACGCCAAAATGTATTATCGTATTCACGCAAAATAGGTTGTACGTACTGCAGCCGATTTTTGCAAGCATTTTCAGTAAGGAGCCAGCCGGGCTTTGGCAACGTTGTTCGGATGACCGTCGGCGGCGGTTGGTTGTGCCGCATTTTATTATACGGGAGTGGAATAGGGGGATTGCGTTTCCTCTTCGTATTTACCGAGTTCGGATTTTTGGCGGAATGGCGGGGGACGAAAAGTGGCTATTGCAATTTGGAATAAATTATACGTCCGAATGCATGGCATGGGGTAAAAATTCGGGGGAAACGCACTGGCGACAGCGTTGTCCCCCGCTTGCCTTGCAGGTGGTTGGGGAAGTTGCCTTCAGGCGATGGTCAGGATTATTTTCCCCTTTTTTCCCCTTGCCATCACGTCGCGATGGGCTTTCGCCGCCTCGGCCAATGGCAGTTCGTGATCGATCGGCACCCGAAGGCCGTTTTCCAGGGCGGCATTGAGGGTGGACACTGCCGCCACGTTCTCGTTCGGCCGCATGTTGGCGGCCATCAGGCCCAGAATGTCCGCCTCCTTGACCATGGCGTCGCGGGGCAGGAATTCGATTGGCCCCCGGCTTCCCACCACCACGATGCGCCCGTAGCGGGCCAGCATGAACAAGTCTTTCATCAAATTCACGTTCGCCAGCATTTCCACCACCGCGTCCACGCCCTTGCCGGAGGTGGCGGCGACGATTTTTTCGGCATAGCCTTCCTCGTTATGGTTGAACACGTGGCGGCAGCCCAGATCGGCGGCCAGTTCCATGCCCGCCTTGTCGCCGGCGGTGCCGAGGACAATCGCGCCGGCCTTCCGGGCCAATTGCGCGGCCAGCGTCCCGACTCCGCTGGCGGCGCCGTGAATCAGCACCGATTCTCCCGGCCGCAGGCGGGCGCGCCCGAACAGCGCGTACGCCGCCGTCAATCCGGGCGTTCCCAGTCCGGCGCCCTCTGAAAAGGTGTACGCGTCCGGGAGGGGATGCACCGTATCGGCGTCGCATACCGTGTATTCGGCATAGGTGCCGGTCGCCCGCCGCGCCATGAGGGCGGCGACATAGACGCGGTCGCCCTTTTTCAGGCCGGAAACTCCCGGGCCGAGCGCGTCGACGACTCCGGCTCCGTCCCGCCCGGGAATGTACGGCAGTTGCGGCGTCGGGAAGTGTTTGCCGGTCCGGATATACGTTTCGACCGGATTGATCCCCACCGCCCGCATGCGCACCCTGACCTCGCCCGCCGCCGGTTCGGGCAGGTCGGCGTCGCGATGGCGCAGGACATCTTCGTTGCCGAATTCGGATACGACAATGGCTTTCATGGCTGGCTCCTCCAAAGGGCCTGTTGATTCCCCTCGGAAAAGCTGTCCCGATTCACCCGGTTCGCTTCGAACCGGACGGGCGAACCTCTATTCCTCGTCGGCCAGTTCCTGCAAACGATCCAGTATCATGGAGAGGGAAATGAGCAGATCGGCTTTCAGCCCTTTTTCTATGGAACTCTGCGCCTTCTCCCAGTAAGGGTGGGCTTCGTCGAGTTTAAGCCTGCCCTGGGCGCTCAGGGTGACCATTTTCCGCCGCGCGTCCCGGCCGGGGGTGGTTTCCACCAATCCCATTTTTCGCAGAACGGACACGTTCCGCACCGCGGTGGAATGATCCATTCTGAGCATCGCGCCCAGCTCCCCCACCGACAATTCGCCCGCCCGCTTGATATTGTTGAGCATGGAATACTGGGATGTGCGTATGCCGGCCGGCCTGAGCCGGCGGTCATAGAACTGGGTGATCGCCCGCGTCGCCCGCTGCAGTTGCCCGCAGGCGCAGCGTTGGTTTTTTTCCTTGTCCATGCCCCGCCTTTCAAAAACGAATGCCCGGATCAATTGTGTATATACATATATTATCGCCGGTTCTTTCCTTTGTCAAGTTTGTCAAGCGCGCCGCCTGGATGGCCTATTCGTCTTCGCCAATTTCCTCGGCCTTCGGGGCGAAGAGCCGTGCGGATTGCGAGGGCAGCGGCGCCGTCTGGACGGCGGCGACATCCTGGGTGAATTCGTCGATTGCCTTGTCCTGTTCCGCCGGGCCGCTTTTTTCCGTCTCCGGCAGGATGTCGGAGCCGAGCCGGCGGATGTTGGTCAAAAACACCCAGAAGGTGATGCCGAACGACAGGCAATCGGTGGCCGGCCCGGCCAGCCACACGCCGGTCAATCCGAGATGGCGCGGCAGGATCAGGTACATGGGTATGAGCAGGAACACCTGGCGGAGCATGCTCAGCATGAGCGCTTTTTTCGCCTGGCCGATGGCCTGGAAAAACACGGTGCACAATATCTGGGGGCCCACCACCGGCATGAGCAGGACAAAGAGCCGCATGGCGTTTCGCGTCACCTCCTCCAGTTCGGCGCTTCGGGTGAACAGGCGGATGATCAGTCCGGGCGCAATCTGCACCAGGAGCCAGCCGGCGGTGCAGACGATGGCCGCGATGGAGACGGTGTATTTCAGCGTTTCCCTGACCCGGTCGTAGCGGCGGGCGCCGAAATTGTACCCGACAATGGGCTGGGCGCCCTGGTTCAGGCCGAAAATCGGCATGAGGAACAGCATGCCGAACGAGGTGATGATGCCCATCGCCCCCAGCGCCGCGTCGCCGCCGTGCCGGCGGATTTGCTGGTTGGCGATCACCACCACCACGCTCATCGCTATCTGCGTCGCGAATGAGGACACGCCGATGGAAAGATGCGCCACGCGTGGGCGGGCGTGGCCCGCAGGTGGCGGATGCGGATGACCAGCGCGTTCCGCTCGCCCATGAAATAGTACAGGACGTATACCATGCTCGCGAACTGCGAGACGACGGTGGCGAAGGCGGCGCCGGCAATGCCCCAGCCGAACCAGAAGATGAACACCGGATCGAGAACGGTGTTCATGATGGCGCCCAGGAGCATGGTCGTCATGGACGCCCGCGGGTTGCCGGACGCGCGCATCATGTGGGTCATGCCGAAACCGACCATTTGGAACACGGTGCCGTAGTAGATGATTCGCATGTATTCGACCGCGTAGCCGAGCGTTTCCTCGCTCCCGCCCAGAAAAATGAGAACGGGGTGCATGAACGCGAGGCCGAAAACGGTGATGAAAACCGAGAGGAGGATGAGGAGCGCCAGGCCGTTGCCGACCACCCGCTCCGCCGCCTCCTTGTTTTTTTCGCCGAGGAAAATGGAGATGAGCGGAGCGCAGCCGAATCCGACCAGCATGCCGAAGGCGAGGATGATGATGGACAGCGGCGCGGTGACGGTCAGGCTCGAGAACGCGACGTCGCCCACCCCCTGGCCGATGAAAATGCGGTCGACCACATTGTACAGCGCGTTGACCAGCATGCCGGTGATGGCGGGAATGGAAAATTTCCAGAGGAGCGACGGTATGGTGTCGCGCTCCAGGTTCATTGCGTGTGCCATGCTGCCTTGTTCCTTCAAAAGCGCCTGTATTTTCCGAATTATCGCGGATTGCGAACCAGTATACACTTGCGTGTGAAAAAAGCAGCACGGGAAAGAGGTCCATTGTAAAAAAGGTGCGGCGCCGATATACTGTTCCCATTGAACGGTATTGGTGGCATAAAAAAATAAATCGCGAGAATGTTGCGTGCTTTTGTGGAAATTTATATCGGTTTGGTGTGTCGTGTTCCTGAAAACCAGGGAATATCCTTTCAGATATTGCCGATCTGGATAAACGGCTATTTTTGGAGGCGGCGGTTTTACATGTCGGATGATGGCCAGTCGCTATTCAGCATGCACCGGTTGATGAAATTGACCGAGATAGAAGCGTTCTCCGCCCAGAAGAACGCGGGAACGAAAGGCGAGTATTTCCATTTGCTCGACGAGTTTCTGAAAGTCGTGCCTTCCATCGTCGGCGATCTCGTTTGCCCGGCGAGCGGCAAGGAAGTGGACGCATTCCTCAAAAAAATCCATGATGTGCAAAAATACCTTCTCGCCATCGGGTCGTCCACCCTCCTGTGGGAGGGGGAGAAGGTGGCCGAATCCGCCAGGGCGGACGACAAGACGAAGTGCGGCGACCGAACCGGCCACTTCGTCTTCAAGATCAAGCAGTTGTGCGCGCGTCTGGAGAGCGCCCGGATTGACTCGGCCAGCCACGGTTCATCGTCCGCCGACACCACCGTGTACACCCGTCCCGCCGGCGGCGAGCCTTCGCTTCTGCCCAAGGGGGAAATCAGGGCGGATGTGTTCGAGAAACTGTGCGCCCTTGTCGAGAATTTCGAAATGGATCGCGCCATCGGCATGCTTCGGGCGCTCCGGCAATACACCTACAGCGACGCCATCGATCCGCTTCTCGTCGCCATATACAACGATTTGACCCATTTCGATCACGACGACGCCGTGACCCAGGCCAAGGTCCTGGTCGATCTCGTCCGGGAGGCGAAACCGGGGGTCGAGGAGAAAACGGGGGAGAAGAAGAAAATCCTCGCCGTCGACGATGTGCCCGACGTATTGAACATGGTCAAGTCGATATTGAAGGAAAGCTACGCCGTCTACGGCGTCACCAACCATATGGCGGCGCTCAAGTTCCTCACCAACAATTCGGCCGACCTCATTCTCCTGGACATTGAAATGCCCGACATGAGCGGGTTCGAACTGCTGGGCATAATCCGCAAGATAAAGGCGTACGAAAACACGCCCGTCCTGTTCCTGACCGGCAGCGTCACGGTGGAAAACATCGTGAAATCGCGCCAGGCCGGCGGCAACGATTTTCTCAAAAAGCCCATCGACGCGCAGGTTCTGGTGGCGAAGGTGGGGAAGCATCTTGGCGATTCATAGCCGTTTTTTTACATGCCGTCAATCACAGCCAATGCCCGGTCGTAATCGAATTCCTCGACCGCGTGGGCGATGTGCGCCAGCGCTTCGTTCAGCCGATCCCCGTAATCGTATCCCGCCAGTTCCCGCACGATGGCGATCGCCTCGTCCGACTCGAACGCGTCCAAAAGGGTCCGCACCTCGATGAGCCGCGCCGGCAGCGCTTCGCTGTCGCCGGCCTCGGTCGGGGCGGCGGGTTTGTCGTTTCCGAGGACAGACAAAAGGCGCTCGTGCAGCATATCCAAATCATTCAGGAAGGCGGGAAGGTTTTCGCGGCAGAACAGCGCGTCGTTTTCGACCGAACAGTGCTCCAGCTCCTCGGCCGCCGTCCCGAGCCGGGTGGCGCCGATGTTGTTCAGGGAACCCTTGAGGCCGTGCACCTCGATGGAGAACGCCTTGAGATTTCCCTCGTCCAGGTAGTCCGCCAGGCGGGTCAGCGCTTCCGGGAGGCGGCGGGTGAAGATGCGGAGCGTCTGCTCGTATGCGTCATGGAGGCCGCCGATCCGTTCGAGGCCGAGCCGCACGTTCAATCCGTCGATGGCGTTGGCCCGGTCCAGGAGCGGCGTCAGTTCCGACGCCGCCATCACCGCCGTCGGCCTGGACGGCGCGCGGCGGGTGCGGATTTTTTCCGGGGGAAGCCATTTGATCAGTATCTGGTTCAGCTGGATCTTGTCTATGGGCTTCGACAGGTAATCGTTCATCCGCGCCCCCAGGAGCGTCTCCTTGGCGCCCTCGACCGCGTTGGCGGTCAGGGCCACGATGATCAGGTGCTCCTCGTCGTAGTTGTCCCGGAGGAGGCGCGTCGTCTCCACCCCGTCCATTTCCGGCATCATGTGGTCCATGAAAACGAGGTCGTATTTTTTCGCCTCGATTTTGCGGATCGCCTCCCAGCCGCTCAGGGCCGTGTCGCAGACGATACCCGAAAGTTTCAGCATGCCGGCGGCGACGTGGAGGTTCACCTCGTTGTCGTCCACCACCAGGATTTCGGCGTCGGGCGCGTCGATGCTTTCGAACATCCGGGTCTTGCTGATCATTTTCCGCGAATCGCCCTCGACCAGCGGGATCAGCAGCTGGAAGGTGGTGCCGTTGCCGTATTCGCTTTCCACCGAAATGTGGCCGTCCATCAGGGCGATGAGGTTTTTGGTGATGGACAGGCCGAGGCCGGTGCCGGCGATGTTCCGGTTGTTCCGCATGTCGAGCTGGCCGAAGTCGCTGAAGATGGTGGGGAGATCCTCCTCCTTGATGCCGATGCCGGTGTCGGCGACGTTGAAGACGAGCATGTCGTCGGCGGCGCTGACGGTCAGGGTCACGCCGCCGGTCCGGGTGAACTTCACGGCGTTGCCGATGACGTTGATCAGCGCCTGCCGCAGGCGGATGTCGTCGCCGTGGAGGCAGTCGGGAAGCTTGTCCCGGATGTCCATGTAGAAATAGATGCTTTTCGCCTCGGCGGCGAAGGAGAACATGGATTCGATGTTTTCGAGCATTTCGTAAATGTTGTAGTCGACCGGGATCAGTTGCAGCTTGCCCGCCTCGATCTTGGAAAAGTCGAGGATGTCGTTGATGATGCTGAGGAGCGCGGTGGCGGACACCTTGATGTCGTTCATGTAATGGAGTTGGCGATCGTTCAGTTCGTCGCTGAGGAGAATCTCGGTCATGCCGATGATGGCGTTCATGGGTGTGCGGATTTCGTGGGACATGTTGGACAGAAACTGGCTTTTGGCCCGGCTGGCATTTTCCGCCGCGTCCTTGGCGGCCTTGAGATCGTTTTCCATGGTCACGTGCTGGGTGATGTCGATGGAGTGCTGCATGTGCACCTTTTTCCCGTCCATCCATTCGATGACGCTGTCGACGTTTTTGTAATGGCGGCCGGTGACGGTGTTGTGCTCCTCCCAGACGACGGAAGTGGTATTGTCCGCCTCGAGCTTCGGATTGGGGCAAAACGCGCAGCGCTCGGTGAACCCGGATTGCAGCGCTTTCCAGCAGGTTTCGCCGACTATTCCGTCGTCGAGGTTGAACGCTTCCTTCATCCTCTTGTTGATGAAAAGGATTTCGTCCGTCGACATGTCGGATACATAGACGCAGGAGTCCATGCCGTCCAGGATGTTTTTCAGCACTTCCAGCGACTTGTTCGCCTCCTGCTGCGCCTGCTTCATGTCATTGATGTCGATGGAATACTCGAGATGGACCTTTCTTCCATCCGTCCACTCGATAATGCTGTCGGTGTTTTTGTGGTAGCGGCCGGTTATGGTGTTCCGCATTTCCCAGACGATCGGCACGTCGGGGTTTTTCTCGAGCTTGTGCAGAGGGCAGAATTCGCAGCGGCCGGTATAGCCGGTTTGCATCACTTTCCAGCACGGTTGCCCCACCGGCTCGACGGTCATGCCGAACGTGTTCCGGATCTTCCGGTTGACGAAAAGAACTTCATTCGTCTCCAGGTCGGAAACGTAGACGTAGGCGTCCATCTCGTCCAGGATGGTTGTCAGGGCATTCAACATGGCATGCTTCTCCCGTAAGGGCCTGTCAGGAAATAACTATAGCAACTTTTCAACGGAAACGCAGCTATAGCGCATTCGATAAAGGCCCCGGTGCTTCATTTATTGTCTGACAGAACCCAACGCCGGCCAGGCGGACTTTTGCGCCCGAATAATGCCGTACCGGTGAAAATGGCGTATTCCCCAAACAGGGAATCTCCCATCGCGCCTTCCGATCGATTGTATCGGGAAGGATGGCGGGAATCCACAGATCCGTGACGGAATAGGTGAATTTTCGGAATGGGGGCGATCCCGCCTTTGGCGGGCGGGATCGTTGAAGGCGGATTTCCTCGCCGGCCAGGGTTTCCGTCATGCCGATTTTCGGTGCCGCCCGGCCAATCTCCATCGCGTCCCGAATGCGGCGGCATGCGGGCAAGATGGCGTTTTTGGCGGCATGGGGTTGATTGACGCGGCGATTTCGGTCAAATAGGATAGCGGTCGCCGGAGGTAAGTCCGGTTTTCCTTTTTCAAGGTGAGGACATGAATTCCATATCGATGATTTTTGCCAAATGCGCCTGTGTTCTGTTGCTCTTGTTCCAGGCTCCCGGCTCCGGGCCGGCGCGGGCGGCGGGGCCCTTTTCCCCCGACAGCGAATACCTGCGCGACCGGGCGGCGCTGGACGAGCTTCAGCGGGACGCTTTCAAGTACATCTGGGAGGGCGGCGATCCCGATTCCGGCATGGCCTATGAAGCGACTTTCGACTGGGAGGTGCGGCCGGTGGCGGTGGGCGGCACCGGATTCGGCATCGCCGCCATCGTGGCGGCGACCGATCGCGAATGGGTGACCCGGGAACAGGCGGTGTCGCGGCTCATGAAAATAGCCCTTTTCCTCCGTGACAAAACGCCGCGGGCCAACTGGCACGGCGGTTTCCCCCATTGGCTGGTCGGCAGCACGGGCAAGGCGTGGCGGTTCAGCGACAGGGACGACGGCGTCGACATTGTCGAAACTTCCATGCTCATGCAGGGCCTCCTGATCGCCCGCGCCTATTTCAACGGCCCGGGCGTCGAGGAAAAGCTCAGGAGCGTCATCACCGAGCTGTGGGAAGGGGTCGACTGGAACTGGTTCACCAACGGCGAGGAAAACGGCCTGTACTGGCACTGGGATCCCGAGCACGGCTTCTATTACGGGCTGAAGATACTCGGCTACAACGAATGCCTGATAACCTATGTCCTCGCCCTGTCCTCGCCCACCCACCCCATCAGCAGGAAAGCGTACGACTACTGGACGTCCGGCGCCGACTATCAGCCCCGCGGCGTGTATGGCTACCGGCTCGAGGCGACCCAGCCGGGCGGAGGCCCCCTGTTCATGTCGCACTATTCCTTCGTCGGGCTCGATCCCCGGCGCCTGGCCGACGCGTTCGTCAAGCGCGGCTATTTTGTGCGGAACGTCATCCAGACGCTCTCCAACCGCGCCTATTGCCTCCAGGACGCGCCGCCGGAGAACAAGTATGCGGAAAATTTCTGGGGATTGACCGCCAGCCAGATCAAGGGCGGCTACAACGCCAACAGCCCGACCGCCGACACCGGCACGGTGGCGCCGACGGCGGCGCTGTCGTCCATGCCGTACGCGCCCCACTACTCCCTCCAGGTGCTCCAGAACCTGCGCGGGCAGTTGCGCAAAAAGGCGTGGGGCAAATACGGCCCCTTCGACGCCATCAGCTTGCGGGACGATTGGGTGAGCGATCTGCACCTGGCCATCGATCAGCTTCCCATCGTCTCCATGGTGGAGAACTACCGCACCGGTTTGCTGTGGCGCCTCCTCATGTCGGATGCGGATGTGCGGGCCGGCCTGGACAAGGCGGGGCTGGCCGCGCCGGAATTCGAGGAGGGATTCCCCGAGGTGGTGGTGACGCTCGGGAAGAACAACGGCTCGTACGTTCCGGTCGCCTATGATATCCGCCGCCATCCCGACACCGGGTTGTTTTCCATTCCCTATTGGTGCGACAAGGAGGGAAAGGTGTCGTTCCGCATGGCCGACGCCGACGGGAAAGAGGTCTTCACCCAGGACGCCACCGCCGTCGAGGGCTCCAACACGCTGTCGTTCCCCCAGTTCATGCACCCGGACGGCGAGGTGATAACGCTGACCATGAAGACGGACAGGGGCGAGTATGTGCTGCCGGTGAGGCTGTTTTGAGGTTTCGGTTTCCATTGCGCGGCAAACATGTCGAATAACGGTAGGGGCGGCCCCTGTTGGCCCCCCCCGGGGAAA
>JAVBRW010000304.1:0-4082 GCA_031547475.1 Planctomycetota bacterium | reverse complement strand
CCTTTGATCATCATGTTGCCAAGCGTCACCTGGCCGTCGCCGCCGATGGCGGTCTGGCCGCTTTTCCTGACCGCGAGTATGGTGGTGCTGCGAATAACCGTGGATTCATCCGTCATGAAATTTTCCTTATCCGGGCGCGCCGGCATGGCGCGGGCAAAAATCCATGCTACGGAAAATCGCCAAAAAATCCAGCGGGCTTTACATCGATTCGAAAAACTGTATAGTGATTTTTCCGGGCGGTTAGCTCAGTTGGTTAGAGCACCTGCCTTACAAGCAGGGGGTGACTGGTTCGAGTCCAGTACCGCCCACCATCAATTTTCCGCAACCGCCGGCGGTTGCGGTTTTTTATGCGGCGCCATGGAAAATGTTTTCAACACGCCATGGGCGTTCCGGGAGGCTTGGAATGAGACTTGTACTCGCCATTTTTCTGCCATTCGCCGTGTTTTTCACCATCGGCCGCCCCTTGGCCGGCATTATCTGCCTGTTTCTCCAAATCACCCTCATCGGCTGGATTCCGGCCGCCATTTGGGCCGTGTACGCGCTGGGAAACTACAACACGGATATGAAAACGCGGGAGATGAAAAAGGAAATTCTGGAAAAGATGGGCAAAAATTCGTGACACGCAAGCCCCGCGACCATCGGCCGCGGGGCTCTCATTTTCAACAAGTCGGATTGCAATGACATCATTTCGCGTTCGCCAGGTATTCCTTGTACAATCTGTAATATCCCTGCTGCTGTTTCTTGAGAATTTCCGGCGTTTGCAGATCGTAGGGGCAGCGATCGACGCAGGCGCGGCAGTTGATGCAATTGTCAATCGCTTCGATCTTCGCCAAGCGTTCGGGCGTGAACTGGCTTCCCGCGCGATTCCGCTTGATGAAATAGACTATGCGCATCATGACCGGGATGTCGATGCCGGCCGGGCACGGCAGGCAATAACCGCAGCCCCGGCAGAACTCGTCGCCCCATTCGTGCTTCAGCACTTCCGCCTGCGCCCGCATCTGCTCGGTGTACGGCTCCGGATTGGCGGCAAGGCGGACGAACTGCTCGACATGCTCCGGCTTTTCCATTCCCCAGATGGGAACGATGTGCGGATACTGCCAAAGGAAAAGGAACGGCAGCCTGCCGTCCGTCATCATGCCGCCGCACATGGCTTTCATGGCGATGACGCCGACGTCCCGCCTGGCGCAATCCTCGGTCGCGGCTATTTCCTCGTCCGAGGACAGGAGGGACAAGGGATATTGCAGCGTGTCGAAACAGCCCGATTCGACCGCCGTTTTCGCCCGCCCGAGGTGGTGCTGGGTAATGCCGATATGGCGGATCTTCCCGGCCTTTTTCGCGTCCAGCATGGCCTGGTACGGCCCTCGCCCCTCGCGGAAATTGTCGATATTGGTTGGGTTGTGCCATTGATACAGATCGATATGGTCCGTTTTCAGGCGGCGCAAACTTTCGTCCAGTTGCTTCATGACCGTGTCGTAATCGCCGGCCATCGCCTTGCTGGCGATAATCACCTTCTCCCGCAGCCCGCCGGCGAAAGCGTCCCCCAACTTTGCCTCGCTGTCGGAGTAGACGTGGGCGGTGTCGAAAAAGTTGACGCCGCTGTCGTACGCCTTGCGTATCAGCGCGACGGCGGAATCGTGATCCAGCCTCTGGATCGGAATGCACCCCATGGCGACGCGGGTGACCATGAGCCCCGTTCTGCCCAGGCGGACTTTCTCGATCATGAACGCTCCTTTTGCAGGGTAATGTTTGCGGCGGCGACAAGGATGACAAGATGCTCTGAAAATCGTATACTATTTATTTTTGCGCGGATGCGCCGATTGTCAAGCGGAAAACCCCTGTTCCGCAACCGCCCGGAAATGATGTGGAAAAAGATTTTTTCTTGGGGTATGATTCCCTGGTTCCGGTTCACTTTTCCTGAATGGAGGATACGCAATGCGTTTGTTGACCCGCTCCGATTTCGACGGACTTGCCTGCGCCGCCCTGCTGAAGGAAGTGGGCGTTATTGATTCGTGGAAATTCGTCCATCCCAAGGATATCCAAGACGGACAGGTCGAGGTGGGCGACCAGGACGTTCTGGCCAATGTGCCGTACGCGGCCGGTTGCGCGTTGTGGTTCGATCATCATTCGAGCGAACGCGAGCGCCTCGGCAGGGAGATCAAGTTCGAGGGCGCCAGTTATGTGGCCGACAGCGCCGCCCGGGTGATTTACGACTATTACGGCGGCGAGAAGAAACTGGCCAAGCTCTCCGAAATGGTCAAGGCGGTGGACAAGGTCGATTCGGCGAAACTGACTATTGACGAAATCCGGAACCCGGTCGGCTGGGTGCTGCTCGGGTTTATCATGGATCCCCGCACCGGTTTGGGCCGATTCCGTAACTTCCGTATCGGCAACTACGAATTGATGGAATGGCTTATCGACGCCTGTCGGACCCAGACAATCGAACAAATACTGGCGAATCCGGACGTGCGGGAACGGGCCGAACTGTACCGCGAGCAGGACGCGCAATTCCGCGACATGGTGGGGAAGGTCACGCGGGTTGACGGGAACGTCATTATTTCCGATCTCCGGAACGTCGATCCCATCTATTCCGGCAACCGGTTCGTCATTTATGCCCTGTACCCGGAGCAGAACATATCGATGTGGATTGTCGATGGCAGGAACAAGCAGAACTGCCCCATCGCCGTCGGCCACAGCATTCTCAACCGCACCTCGAAAACTGATGTCGGCGCCCTTATGCTCGAGTACGGCGGCGGCGGCCACCGGCAGGTCGGCACCTGCCAGGTCCCGTACGCCGACGCGGATCGGGTGATTGGCGAACTGGTGGCGAAAATGAAGCGTGACGGATAGAGACGCTTCACAGTCTGTTACAATAGCGCTCGGAGCCGAATTGCGCCCTGTCGGCGAGTGACGACACGGCGCAATGAGAGGATGCCGCATATGGGTAGTTTGGTTGAAAGGACAAACCCCACGCAAAGCAACCAGTCGGCGGAAAAGCTGCTGGTGTTGATTGAAGCCATGTCGACACTCGACGCGCCGATCCGGCTTCAGGACTTGGCAAAGAAGCTGGGCATGAACGTCAGCACGGTGTTGCGTTTCCTCGCGCCGCTGCAGCGCCGCGGCTATGTGGATCAGGATCCGGAAACCAGCAGATACTTCCTGACGTTCAAGCTCTGCGGCATTGCCAACCACATCAGTTCGCGGCTGGACATCCGCGTCGTCGCCCAGTCCTCTATGCGCAATCTTGCCGGCATTTTCAAGGAATCCGTCAACCTGTCGATTGAACGCGACATGTCGGTGCTCTATGTGGAGGCGGTGAATAACCCGGGCAAAACCGTCATGGTGATGCAGCGGATAGGACATAGCGCGCCGCTGCATTGCACCGGGGTGGGCAAGCTGTTCTTGCTCGGCTACAACGAACAAAAAATCGACCGGTACATCGCGGTCAAGGGTTTGACGCGTTTTACCAGCCATACCATTACCGACCGTGAAAACCTCCTGCGGGAATTGGAGGAGGTTCGTCGGCGGGGGTATTCGTTTGACAACGAGGAATGCGAGGAAGGAGCCCGCTGCGTTGCCGCGCCGATTCGCGACTACACGGGGAAAATCGTTGCCGGCGTGAGCGTCAGCGGACCGGTCACTCGCATGACCGACGCCTACATCGATTCAAACCTCCCCCATCTTCTTGATACCGCGGTTCAGATCTCGTTCCGGCTGGACTGGAAAGGTAAATAGCGCTTCCATTCAATGCCAATGGCCAGTCAAGACGCAAAAAAAGACGCATCGCCCGATGCGTCTGAAATGCGAAAAACTCTTGTGTCACAGCGAAAATTGGCGGAGAGGGGGAGATTCGAACTCCCGGTGCAGGTTACCCCACACGACGGCTTAGCAAGCCGTTGGACGAAAATAGCAACCATCTTTCAAATAAAGGGTTAAATGAAGGTTCCATCCCCTTGGAGACCTCCAGGGACACCCAAAATCAAAAATCCATTCATAATTTACAGAATTCGGCGACTTTTTCCCTGCCTCCCGACCTCGCCGGGATCGTCGCGGCGTGGCCTTCCATTCCCGTAGCAATTCGCCAA
>JAVBRW010000403.1:0-8892 GCA_031547475.1 Planctomycetota bacterium | reverse complement strand
CGGCAGGATAAACCTGCACTGCCGCGCAGGAAAACCCCTTTTTGCAAAACTCCTGTTATCACTTTTTTTGAACAACCGGCTATCTTTAAATCAGCTTATTCCCCGCAACTCGCCCCAGCCCGCCAGCGCCGGATCGCTCCGCGTTTTGGCGCGGTGCGATCCGGCGAGCTCGGCGGCGTCGCCGTAGAGGGGAAGGTAGTCGGAATATTTGACATCCTCGGGATCGAGGGTGAAAGGGAAATGGCCTTCGGACAGCAGGCTTTCGAGACGCGCGACAATGCGCATGCCGGCGCGATCGAGCAACTCCCGGGGGAAGGTGAGGGTCAGGCCCTCGTCCCTCGGCATGGGGAAAAAGTAGGCGAACGCCCGCACCGGTTCGGGCATGTGCAGATCGTCCAGCGCCGCCTCGACCATGTGGGCGTAGAGAAGCGGCTGCAAATGCCTGCCCTGGCGGAACGGATCGCTCCGCGAAAACTTGTCCGACCTGCCGGTCTTGTAATCGAAAATGACCAGTCCGCCATGATCGTTCAGGCGATCGATGCGGTCGACGCGGCCACGGAGAAGAAGATCGGTGCCGGACGCCAGGCGCACCGCCACCGGCTGTTCCCGGTCCCACGGCGTCCGGACATCCCTGGCGCCGCCGAGCGCGACTTCGCGATAGAGGGGACGGCCAAGGCGTTGGCGCTCCGCTTCGCGGTTCAGGAAAATGGCGCACGCTTCGCCGAGTTCCCGGACTTCGCGGCGGTAGGCGAGAATGTCGCGGGGCGGAAATTGCCGACGGTGGCGGGCGATGTCGCGGGACAGCATTTCCGCCAGGACAGCGCGCTGTTCGTCCCACCTTTCCGGAACCACCGGCTCGCTCCGTTCGTCCAGCGCGTCGAGGAAATTCTGGAACAAATCGTGGAGCAGGGTGCCGCGCTGGTTGCCTTCCAGCCAGCTGCCGGGCCGGGGATCGTAGCGGTCGGGCGGGCGGATGCCCAGCACCTTTTTGAAAAAGAACTCCTGCGGGCAGGAGGCCAGCAGTTCGAGATCGGTGGGCGAGAAAACTTTTCCGGCGCGCGGATCCCATTCGCCGCCCGCTTCCGGAACGTTGCCGTCGTAGGGGGTGAATTCGGCCGATTCCCGCGCCGCCAGCGCGATCTCCCCTTGCGCGAAATGCGGGAACCATTGCGCCAACGCGCCGCAATCGACGCCGCCCGGCCGCTGTTCGAGCAGAATGTGGAGCCAGTCGTCCCGCTTGTCCAGGCATTTACGCTCCGCGTCGGGCGCGAGCGCGGCCGGCGCTTCGGACATCGCCCCCGGATACCGCTCCGCCAGTGCACCAAAAGCGGCGGCGGGATAGAGTTCCCGTCCGCCGGCGGCGCCGTGCCGGGCATGGCTGACGACGACCCGCCCCCGCAACCGCGCCAGCAGCCGCTTGAGCGCGTTTTCGCGGCGCGCGCGGCGCTGGCCGGATTGAGGCAAATGCGGCGATACGCCGGCGCGCTCCCGATCGAGAAGAACCGGATCCTGCCGCAATTGTCCGGGAAAGCGCGAATCGTCCAGCCCGACGATAAACGTCAGCGGCCGGCCGGAATGGCCGCCCGAATGCACATCGGACACGTGAATCCGCCCGGGCATGGGGCCGAGGCCCATCACCCTGGTGCCTGCCGCCAATTGGGCGAGCCAGGCCGGCGCGTCGAAGGCGGGCCAGGCGCAATGCGGCAGCCAGGCGCGGATCGCCTCGATCGCGCTGTTCCGCGCGTAGGCGTCCAGCTTGGCGTCGTGGCGGGAGGCGGGGGCAAGCAGCTTTTCCGCCGCCGCCAGCACGGCCGGCGCATCGTCCAGGGCCAGCGCCTGGCCGCCGTTGGCGAGAGGCAGGATGTCGAGAACACGCGCCGCCAGCCACGCTTCCGCCCGGTTCGCTTCGCTTTCGTTGTCGCGGGTTCCCGGCAGGCGGCGGTAATCGTCCGGATCGCCGTTGATCGGCAGCGCCCGCAGCCGCGAAGCGAGAAACGTCGGCGAAATGTTCGGCGCCGCTTCGCGCCAGCCTTCCGCCAGCAGGCCGGAATCGATCATCCGCGCCAACCCTTCCGGCGGCAGGCCGGATTCGATCCATTCCAGCCACGCCGTCAGCAGCCGAACCGGTCGCGTGTAGGCGCCGGGAAGCCCGGCATTGAAGGTGATCGGGAGTTCTTCCGGCCGGCCGCCGAACGCTTCCAGGCCGGCGCGGCACAGGGCGGGAATGTACGATTCGGGATCGATGCAGACGATTTCGACCTGATCGAGAGGGATCGTTTGTTCCATCGTCCGGCGGAGGGTTTCGCGCGCCTCGTTGATGGCGCAGTCGGCGGTGAAAAACGAAACGTCCGCCTGCATGTCGCCGCCGTCCTCGGCCAGCCGGAGACGGCGTTCCTCCGGCCATTTGGCGATAAAGCCCCATTCCATGGCGGTGAAATCCTCGCCGAGGCTGGCCGGCAGCAGCAGGAGGGGGTAGGCGCGCGGCTCGTCCAGCGCGGCCATGGCGGCGAGATGGACCGCTTCCAGGCCGGCCCAGCCGTCGCGGATGCCGGCGCCTTTCCAGTAGCGGTACAGTTTGGCCAGTTCGGCCCCTTTTTCGCGGGTGGATGCGCTGGCGGCCAGGCCGGCGGCGGATCGGACCGAGGCGGATTCCAGCTCGTCGACGGCGGCGGCCAGCGATTCCACCAAACCGAGGGTGGCGGGCAGGCGGGTGAAATAGGCGGCTTCACCGCTTTCCGACGCGATGCGTTCGAGAATGCCGCCGATAAGGCGGGTTTTTTCCTGGGCCGTGGGGATGCGGAGATTGTCTTTCCGCAGCCCCGGCTCGGCATAATCGCGCACCAGGCGCCGGATGGTCATGATCCCGACGTTGGCGATGCCGCCCATGCGGATCGCCGCTTGATCGAGCCACTGCCGGCCGACGCGGTGCGAGGGGGCGAGCAGGATTTTTTCGCCGAGCGGATCGGAGGCGAGGGCGGCGGCGAGGTTGGTTATGAAGGTGTTGGGCATGGGAATGTGCGGGGTATAGGTGAATTAAGAACCGGAGTGTTGCAAAATAGGATTCAACATCGATGCAATAAGGGAAAGCAATCCAACATCGTCATCCCGGCGGTAGAAACCTCCAACCGGGCCAAGAACGCATTAAAGCCGGGACCCAAGTTGTTGTCGTACGCTACAAAACGCTTTCCCTTGCCGTAACGTATTGGATCGGGTTGCAGCAAAGGCTTCTCAACTTGGGTCCCGGCTTTAAATCGTTCGGGGTGCTGCATAGGCTTCCCCGCCGGGATGACGAGTGTTGTGGTGTTTTTTCTTATTGTATCTTTGGTGAATTCAAATTCTTAATCAGCTTTCCCCCTCTCCTTTCTCTTCTTCCCTAATCGAAACGCGCAACGCTTTCGCCGCCGTTCCCGTCAGCCGCACGCGGTTGGACAGGCGGTACGGCCACAGCCACAGGCCGCCGGCGTAATCGGCCAGGACGCGCGGCATGCCGCGCTTGCGGCGGGGCGTTTTCGTATCGACCAGGATGTCCTGTATTCTCCGGCTGCCCGGCGATCCGATGGGGCGGAAACGTTCGCCCGGGCGCGGCGGCCGCAGGCGGAGCGGCCAGCGGATATTCGCCGGGTTCAGCCACTCCACCTCCGGGTCGGCCATGTCGGCCGGCGGCGGCATGCCGCCGGTGGGAAGCCATTCGGCCCTTATCCTGAGGCCGCCGGCATGAATGTCGAACGGCGGATCGGGCAGGATGAATTCCGTCGGCTCGAAAGCCGATTCCGCCAGCTTGTCCGGAAAAAAGAAAAACAGCCCGTCGTGCTCGCGACGCACCAGCAGCCTGCCCGGCAGGGAAAGCGTTTCGCCAAGCCTGCCGGTTTCGGCCAGTTCGGCCAGGCTCGACAGAACGGCGCCGTAGGGAAGCCGCGCCCCCATTTCCTCCTCGACGACGTGGCGGAAGGCGTAGATGAGCCGTTCGGTCGACTGGCGGGCGGAATCGTCCAAGAGGAAAAAACGGCCGCCGTTTTCGCGCCGCGCCGCGCGCTCGGCCAGTTCGCGGCCGCTCCGGGACAGCTCCTCCTCCTCCCGGGCGAGAAAGCGCGCCTTGGCCAGGAGGCGATCGCGGAAACCGGGCATGAGGTTTTCCAGCGCGGGAATGATGCGGTGGCGTATGCGGTTGCGGGCGTAGGACGAATCCTGGTTGGTCGCGTCCTCGCGCCATTTGAGATGGTGGGCGAACGCGTAGGCGCGGATCTTTTCCCGGCCCGCTTCGAGAAGCGGCCTGCCCACGGGCAGAAGGGTGTCGGGCGGCACCGGCAGCAGGGAATATTCCCGCATGCCGGACAAGCCGCGCCGGTGGGCCCCCCGGCGAAGATGCAGGAGAATCGTCTCCGCCTGATCGTCGGCGTGGTGGCCGGTGAGGACAAGCGCCTTGCCTTCGGACAAATCCGCCGCCAATTCGCCGAAAAAGCGGTAGCGGAGCAGCCGGCCGGTTTCCTCGAGGCCAAGGCGGAGTTCGCTGGCCGCCGTCGGGACGTCCACCCGGCGCTCCGCCAGTTCCACCCCGACGCTGGCGGCGAAAAAACGGCACAATTCCTGATCGAGATTGGCGTCGACTTCGCGGATGCCGTGGTTCAAATGGGCGGCGATCAATTTGACGCCGGCAGGGAGGTTGTGCCGCCATTTGGAGAGAAGATGGAGAAGGACAATCGAATCCATGCCGCCGGACAGGGCGGAGACGATCAGCCCGGGCGTTCCGGCCGCGGCCAGGATGCGGCGCATGGTTTGGTCGAACAGATCCTTCAGCATGGCGTCATCCGGTCAAGTATCGCTACAACAACTGAAACAGCACTTTTCTGCCGCGCAGCGGCTTGTCAATTATATACTGTCCATAATCCACCAAAAACCTGAGCCAGCGCGTTCGTTCCCCTTCCGGCAATTCGAGTTCCCGCCGTTCGGCCCCGTCGCCCCGATCGCGGAGGGCGGCAAGGGCGGCGGCGGAAATGGCGACCGCGTCCCGCGCCTTCGATTTGCACGAACGGCATACCAGGCCGCCGTGGCGGCGGCTGAGGGCGGCGCCGCTTTCGCCGTCCTTGCCGCAGACGGCGCAGCGCCGGAGTTCGAGCCCGAAGCCGAGCCAGCCCAGCATGTCGAGAAGCGCCAGCTTGAGCGTCCGCCCCACCAGGATCCGCCTGTCCCCGGCGCTGAACGGCAGCGGCGCCGCCAGCCCCGCCTTGGCCGCCGCGTCGCCCAGCCGCGACAACAACCCGAGAGCGCCGGCCAGGACGCCGAACAACTCGGGCTGGGGATCGCGGTTCTGGCAGGTCTCCGCCGCCAGATCGGCCAGCAGCCCGGCGGCGGCGAAAGCGGGCGGCGAAAAGCGGAGGCCGGCGTGTTCGTCGATGAACGCCGCCTCGATCAGCAAATCGAGCCCGGCCGACGGGCGTTCGAGAACCAGGACGTCTTCCAGCTGGTAGAGGTCCAGATGCCCGAACAACGGGCTTTTGTCCCGCCGGCAGCCCTTCGCCAGCACGTCCAGCCGCCCCCGGGACGGGCTCAAAAGCGTCGCCACCAGGCTGCTTTCGCTGTAGCGGTGGGCGCGGAGGACGATGGCCGGGTTTTTTATCGAAGACATTTTATTCCAATTCACGATTCACAATTCACAATTCACAATTAAGACAAGGTATACGTTTTGCCTTCTAATCCACTTAATTGTGAATCGTGAATTGTGAATTGTGAATTCTCCAATATGCCGGCAGTTGCGCTTCAATCCGCACCGGCTCTTTCCTCACCGGATGTTCGAAAGCCAGTTCCGCCGCGTGCAGGAGAATCGCCTTTCCCCCCTCCACCGGCTCGGGCCGCGCCGGGCGGCCGAACGGGCCGTAACGGAAATCGCCCACCACCGGCAGGCCGACATGGGCAAGCTGGCAACGAATCTGGTGCTTGACGCCGGTTTCCAGCCGGACCGACAACAAGGCGCGTTTGCCTTCGGCCAGGCGGCGGAGGGTGCGGTACGACAGCCGCGCCTCCTTCGCGCCGTTTTTTTTCTCGCCGGCCCGGCAAACCGCCATGCCGCCGTTGTCCAAGGGCGCCAGCAGGTTTTCCAGGCGCGCTTCCGCCAACGGCCCGGCGTGGCATTCGACCAGCGCGAGATAGGTTTTTTCCACCAGGCGGCGGCGGAATTGATCGGCCATGCGGGACGCCGCCTTGCTCGTCCGCGCCATCAGGACCAGGCCGCTGGTCGGGCGGTCGAGACGGTGCAGAAGGCCGAGATAGACTTCGCCCGGCTTGGCGAATTCGCGTTTCAGATACTCCTTCGCCAATTCGTCCAGCGACGCGTCGCCGGAACTGTCGGGCTGGGAGGGAACGCCGGCCGGCTTGTCCACCGCCAACAGATGGTTGTCTAGGTACCGTATTTCCATATACTGGTTTCATCTCAAGGGAAAACGGAGCCGCATCATGGCAAAAAAACATCCAGCCCGCGCCGGCGGGGAACAACGCCGCTTCACCAGCCAGGGAGCCGCCCGCGGCGGCCGGGGACACGATGCCAAATCGCCGCCGCGCCGCGCCGCGCCGGCAAAAATCACCCCCAACCGCCAAACCGGTTTCGCCGGCGGCGACCGGCCGTACGACTATTCCCGTTACGAATCGGAACCGGCCACCCCCGAGTATATGGCCAGGCTGTTCGCCAGCCACGATTTTCCGGTGGATAAACGGCAGTTGGACCGGTTCTGGAAATTCTACGATCTGCTCCGCCAGCACAACGCCAGCCTCGATCTTACCCGCATTATGGGAATAGAGGCCACCGTGCTCAAGCATTTCATCGACTCGGCCATCATTCTCCGCTGGTTCAAGCCGGCCGGCCCGGTCCTGGACATCGGCTCGGGGCCGGGCTTCCCGGGCGTTCCCCTGGCCATAATGCGGCCCGACCTCCATTTCATCCTGGCCGAAAGCAGGGGAAAACGGGTCGGCTTTCTCGAAAAAGTGGCGGCCGGCCTCGATCTGCGCAATGTGGAAATTTTTCCCCGCTCCGTCCGGGAGGATTCGCCCCTCGGCGACGATTACGGAAAACCGGTGGCGGAAGTGGTGACCCGCGCCCTCGAAACCATCGCGCCGACCCTGGAACGCATCCTGCCGATAATCCGCCCGGGCGGCCGGGTGGCGTTTTTGAAAGGCCCGGGCTGCGAAGCGGAAACGGCGGACGCGCTGGCGAAATTTCCCGGCATATACGAGCTGGAAAATGATGTTAACTACACTTTGCCTCAAACAGATCAAAGCCGGCGACTCGTCATTATGCGGAAAACGCAACCAAAGTAATAGCAACGATGGATATCATCTCCTGATGTGAAATTTTATCCGAATTCTGTAATATTCTTTCCCGATCCGGCAAGTCATTTCTTGACTTGCCGGGTATTTTTGTTATAGTATATGTATATAAAAATAAAGTCGAAAGGGTTTTTGTTATTGTTTTGATTATAATTTCGTAAGATAATTAGTCAGATAGTGTAGTTTTTCGTTCTTTTGTATGGTTTTTCGCGGGTTGTTCGGCGAATCGTATTTGTGAAAGGGTATTGTATGCGCATGTCTATGGCCAGAAAAATTTATCTGATTGTGGTGATCATGTTGTTGGTTGCCGCCATCATACTGGGAATTGGCATGTACAGCATCGGCCAATTGACCTCGTCCATGCAGACGATGGGCTTGGAGGCGAAACGCCTGCTCAACCTGAATTTGATTGACAAAGTGGTTCTCCAGCGCCGCATCGTGACCACCAGCATTATCCAATCGGACGACGAGGCGGAAATGAAGCAACTGATGGACAAGGATTTGAAACAGCTGGAAACCGATATGGATCTGGAAATCAGGTCTTTTATTTCCAATTATCCCCAGCCCCCCACTTCAATCCAGCAGGGGTATGCCGACAATATCCGCAAGTTGTGGACCGACTATGTCGCGGTAACCAACGAGGCGGCCAACCTGGCGTATGAAAACTCCAACAACAAGGCGGCGGCCATCAACGAAAACCTGGTCGATTTCTGGGACGCCCTCGACAGCGATTTGGCCAAACTCGCCCAGACCGTCAGCGACAACAGCAAGAATTCCGCCGTCCTGGCGTCCAAGACCCGCGACGCCCAGCTCGCGCTCATGCGCTTTCGCGTCGTTCTGAACAAATACAGTCCCGAGGAAAACCCCGCCAGGATTCAAGCGTACGAGCGGAACTTCACCGCCGCCATGCAAAAAGTCGAAAGCGAACTGGGCGAATTGTCCAAATCGCTGGCGCCCGCCGAGGGGGGCGATTTGGCCAAGGACGTTTTGCGGCGGCTTTCGACCACCGCCGCCCCCGCCGTCAAGCAGATCACCGAACTGGTCCGGAGAAGCTCCAACGTCAAGGCCTATCAGATTCTCAGCACCACCGCGCCGGCCGCCCGCGCCAAGCTGATCCAGTACACGAACGGCCTGATTCGCGAAGCCGACACCCAGATGGCGGGCGGCATAGCCGGCGGCGCCGCCCTCGCCCGCACCGTCAACATCACCATGCTCGCGGTCGGCATCGTCGGCATCGCCGTCGCGCTGGCGCTGGCGTATTTCACCATCTCCCGCATCATCCGCAGCCTGAACGGCATCATCGCCGGCCTGGACGACAGTTCGACCCATGTGAACGCGGCGGCGTCCCAGATTTCCGATTCGTCCCAAAGCCTGGCCGAAGGCTCGACCGAGCAGGCGGCGTCTTGGGAGGAAACCTCGTCCGCCCTCGAGGAAATGGCTTCGATGACCCGCCAGACCGCGGACAACGCCAACAAGACTAACGACACCACCCAGAACAACAACAAGCTGATTGCCTCCGGCTCCACCGCCGTGGCCAACATGTCGCAGGCCATGTCGGAGATCAGCGAGACGGCCGCG
>JAVBRW010000255.1:0-3003 GCA_031547475.1 Planctomycetota bacterium | reverse complement strand
AAGCGCGTGCGATGGTTATGGGGTTGAATAACCGAAAACCATACGCGCTTTGGTATATAAGGAATAAATCCACAATCGCAAATCAACCTATGTTCCCTTCGTGATAAACAGCCGCCCCGATTCGCTTTTCTCCCAATCGGCCTTCCAGCCCCAGCCGAGCTTTTCCCGCAGCACCTTGTAGCGGCCCCGGGCGGGCGACAGCAACCGGATGACTTTGGAGGATTTGCGGAACAACAGCTTTTCGCCCCGCATGACATTGCGGCAGAACCGCCCGTCCACCAGCAGTTCGACCGGACTTTCGCCGTGGTGCAGCAGTTCCACCGTTTCGCCCGGATCGATGATCAGCGAGCGGTTGGCCAACTGGTGCGGGCAGACCGGGGCGAGGATAATCGCTTCCAGTTCCGGGCTGGCGACCGGCCCGCCGGCCGACAGCGCGTAGGCGGTCGAACCGGTGGCGGTGGACAGGATGATGCCGTCCGCCCGGATATCCATCAATTCCTCGCCGTTGACCCATACCGAAATCGGCAGGAGGCGCGCGCAGTGCCGCGACACCAGGGCGAATTCGTTCAGCGCCGTGCTGGTCCAGCGCCCGTCGCCGGCGGACAGCGCGGCGTCTATCATCATGCGGCGGGAAGTCTGCAGCCAGCCGGACAAGGCGTCCCGGATAAGCTCCGGCATTCTCCCCGGCGGGTTGTCGGCCAGGTAGCCGAGGCGGCCCATGTTGAAGGCGAGAATGGGCGGCGGTTCGTTTCCGAGACGGGCGACGGCGCCGAGAACGGTTCCGTCGCCGCCGAACACCACCGCCAGATCGGCCGCGAAGCCGCCCAGCGCGTCGCCGAGGCTGAGGGAGAGCAGGACATCGACCCCGTGCAGCATGAGATGCCGCTCCGCCTCGCCGGCCAGGCGCACCGCTTCCGGCTTGTCCGGGTTCGCCACCACCACCACCCGGCTCAAAGGACGCCCATCCGTTTGTCATACACCATCTTGGCGTACGCCACGGTGCCCAGTCCGACCGCGTGATCGCCAAGCAGGCTCAGCGAAATTTTCGTGTCGCGGAACGATGATTCCGGGAACACCCGCTGGCGGGCCGATTCCCTGACTTTCGGGAGCAATTCCTTGCCGAGCGCCTCGAACACGCCGCCGCCGATGATGATCGCGTCCGGCCCGAAAATGGTGATATAGGCGGCCACGCCGACGCCGAGGTAATGCGCCAGTTCATTCAGCGCCTCCACCGCGACCTCGTCCCCTTTCCGGTAGGCGTCCAGCAGGACCGACGATTTGATGGTGGCGTAGCCGTTTTCGGGGAACGTTTGCCCAAGTAGCGACTTCCTGCCCTCGATATGGATTTCCCAGGCGATGCGGCGCGCCATGCCGGTTTTGGACGCGTAGGCTTCGAGGCAGCCCTTATGGCCGCAGCCGCATTTCCGCCCGCCTTCGTTCACGATGATATGCCCGAGTTCGGCCGCCATGTTGTTTTCGCCGACGATGAGCTGATCGTGGAACACGATGCCGCCGCCGAGGCCGGTGCCGACGAAAAAGCCGATCAGCGTTTTCGCGTTCTTTCCGGCGCCGAACACGTATTCGCCGTAGGTGCCGGCGTTGCAGTCGTTCATGGCGATGCAGGGCCGGAAGGTCAGGGACTCCATCGTCTTGACCAGCGGCGCCGATTTCCAGCCCGGCAGGTTGGACGCGTTCGGAGTGGTGCCGTCGGCCAGGACCGGCATGGGCACACCCATCCCGATGGCGGTCAGGTGATCGAGGCTGAGACCTTCCACTTCGACCGCTTCCCGCAGCGTCGCCACCGCGCGGTCGCACACCACCTTGAAGCCCGCCTCGCCCCGCGTCTTCTTTTTGGCGGTCGAAATGATGTTGCCGAATTCATCCGCCACCATGGCGAGAATCTTGGTCCCTCCGACGTCGATGCCGCCGAACAGGCGATCGCCGTTTTTCTTGGCCATGGAAATGACTCCCGTCTCCGTTCCCGAACTTCCGTTTTCCGCACAGCGCGATGCCGCTATGCCAGCCCCAAGCCCTTTTCCTGCATTTCCCGGTACAACCGTTCCATGCCGGACACCATGTTCCGCCTCGCCCGCATATAGGAAATCTCGTAGCTCGAACGGCCCGAGGCGTCGGTCAGCATGTTGTCGATTCTTTTCAAATGGCTCCCGATAAGCTTCCGAATGCCGTCCTTGGGAAGATCGCCGGCGAACTCGCGGGGATCGACAATTTTGACGCTCATGGCATGGTAGAGCGCCGAATCCTCGTCGCGATAGGCCAGCAGCCTTTCCAGATCGGCAAGTTGATCGGCGGCCGCGGCCAGCGAGCGTTCCGCCGATGAGAAAAAGGCGAAATTGGCCAGATCAAAATCGACAATGGTTTGCTCCGCCAATACATGGAGTCGCAACCGCCTTGAATTGACCACTTTTTCGATTGCCGCCCGCAATGAATCATACGTTTTCAAAAAAAGAGGGTACGGTATCGAACCATTTTCGACATTTGATCTCAAAAAAAGCCGTTGGCCAAGCGCCTGCGCGATAGCCTCAATTATCGTCCGATCCGTATTTTGCGATCCAGTCCGGCCCATACGCGGCCTCCGCATCCACCAGATTGTAATTGGATTCCAGCAGATGCCGTTTCCCCAGAGAGGGATTTTTTAAAATATACATCGCCATCCACGGATGCAAAGGCATTTCCGCCAGGCATTCGAACCCCGCATCGTCGTCACCGCGTTCAAGACACTCGTTGACCTTGTTGCATATGCGCACCATATCCTCGACGCTCATGGTCGACTTGAAGTCGGCGAGCTCGTTCTTTTTATAGCGCTCCCTTTTACGGGAATGCGATTGGCTGGACATAGATCAGTCCCTCCTTATTCTTTTCAACCGTCACTTCCGCCCCGCCGCCACTTCGACAAAGGCGCGGAACAGCGGGTGCGGATCGACCGGCCGGCTCTTGAACTCGGGGTGGTAGATGACCGAAACGAACCAGGGATGATCGGCCAGT
>JAVBRW010000133.1:0-5194 GCA_031547475.1 Planctomycetota bacterium | reverse complement strand
AATCGACGCCGCCAATCCCGACAACCGCATCGTGCGCATCAGCCTGCCCGAGGCCATTCGCCATCTCGTGGCGGAAAAGGGTTCGGTGGCGGTGGACGGCATATCCCTCACCGTCGCCCAGGCAGAGGCGGATTGGTTTTCCATCGCCGTCATTCCCCATTCCTGGCGGAATTCCACCCTTTCACTCCGCCGCGTCGGCGACAAAGTCAATTTGGAAGTCGATGTGCTGGCCCGTTACGCCGCCCGCGTCATGCAATTCGGCTTTCCCGGGAAGGAAAAGGGCGTGACGGAGGCATTTCTGCGAAACAACGGATTCATTTGATAGCCATTGCCGATTCCCGGCTTTGCGGTTGGAGTTGACGCAGCGGGATTGAAATATTATAATCGACATGGATGAGAGTCGTCCCGTAATCGGGTTCCGATTATTGAACGAATGGACCGCGCCTGACGCCGGAACGCGAGGGCGGTTTTTTATTTTGTGTACGCGGGCGGCACGGCGCTGGAAGGAAACGATACCGACATGTCAATCAGCGATTCGATTTTGGAGTTCATGGCCAAGGGGTTCGCGGTCTTTTTCGGTTCCGCCAACGAACGCGAACTGAAACGCCTGTGGCCGAAAGTCCTCGAAGTCAACAAGGCGTGGCAAAGCCTCCGCTCCTTGTCGGACGAGGAAATCCGCGCCAAGACTGCCGAATTCCGCCGCCGCATGCTCCGGGGCGAGACTGACGACGACATTCTTCCCGAAGCGTTCGCCGCCGCCCGCGAGGCTTCGCACCGCACGCTGGGCGAAGGCAGGATGATCGACGCCAAATACGACGAAATAGCCATGGAGGGCGGCCGGTTCGTCTACAAGCCGGTCCAGGGAAAAATCCCGCTGTTCGCCCATTTCGATGTGCAGGTTCTCGGCGGCATAGTGCTCCGCGAAGGCAAAATCGCCGAAATGGTGACGGGCGAGGGCAAGACGCTGGTCGCCACCCTCCCGAGCTACCTGAATGCGCTGCGGCCCTCCGACGAGTGGGTCGAGCTGGCGAAACAGGAGCAGGGCGAGGACATGGACGCGTGGCGGTTCATGCCGTACGGCCGCTTCCGCGACGCGGAAAACAAGGTGCAGTGGCGGCTCATGGACAAGCTGTGGCCGGAGCCGGACGATATTGTCCCGTTCGAGCGGCCCGAGATTATTGTGCCGGTGTCCCGTGGCGTGCATGTGGTAACGGTCAACGACTACCTCGCCCAGCGCGACGCCGACTACAACCGTCCGCTGTTCAACTTCCTCGACATGCGGGTCGGCGCCATCCAGTCCGGCATGGACTCGACGGAACGCTATCCCATTTATCGCGGCGACGTCGTCTACGGCACCAATTCCGAATTCGGTTTCGATTACCTTCGCGACAATTTGAAAGTGCGGAAAGAGGATCAGGTCCAGGCCGATCGCTATTTCGCCATCGTCGACGAAGTGGACTCGGTGCTCATCGACGAAGCGCGCACGCCCTTGATCATTTCCGGATCCACCCACCAGACGGTCGACAAATACTATCTGGCCGACCGGGTGGCCCGAAAGCTGAAGGGCGGCGAGCAGAACCAGGTCGAGGACCGCATCGCCGAACTCATGAAATCGCAGGGCCTGCAGCGCGAGGACGCGCGCATCGCCGCCGAGGAGGACTGGGAATTCGTCTTCTCGGAGCGCGACCACTCGGCCAAGCTGACCGAGCGCGGCATGCACCAGGCGCTCCGGCTTCTCGGCATGCAGGACATCTATTCGGGCGAAAACCTCGACATGCCGCATTACATCGACAACGCGCTCCGCGCGCACTCGTTGTACAAAAAGGATCACCACTACATCGTCAAGGACGGCGAGGTGTTTATCGTCGACGAGTTCACCGGCCGCGTCATGGAGGGCCGGCGCTGGTCGGACGGGCTCCACCAGGCGGTCGAGGCGAAGGAGCAGCTCACCATCAAGGAGGAGTCGCAGACCGTCGCCACCATCACCTACCAGAACTTTTTCCGCCTCTACGACAGCCTGGCCGGCATGACCGGCACCGCCATGACCGAGGCGAAGGAATTCGATCGCATCTACAACCTGGGCGTCGTCGCCATCCCGACCAACCGCCCGCTCCGCCGCGTCAATTATCCCGACCTCATCTACGGCACGCTGCCGGAAAAGTACAACGCCATTATCGAGCACGTGGCCGAAGTCCACGCCGCCGGCCAGCCGATACTCATCGGCACCGTGTCCATCGAGCGGTCGGAAGTGATTTCGGAACTGCTGAAGCGCCGGGGCATCGAGCACGAAGTGCTGAACGCCAAGAACCACGCGCGCGAAGCCCTGATCGTCGCCGACGCGGGCAAGATGGGGCAGGTCACCGTCGCCACCAACATGGCCGGCCGCGGCACCGATATCAAACTGGCCCAGTTCACCGACGCCGAGCTTTTGGAACACTGGCAGCGGCGCGGCCTGGCGCCCAAGAAGGGCGTGTCCATCGACATGCCGCCCTCGGAGTTGCGAAGCGCCTTGATCGCATACTGGGTCGAGCATTACCTCCGGGGCGAGGAAAGCAAGCTGAAGGACGTGAAGTTCGAGGACAAGCCGGTCGACGAGTGGGAAAAGGAGCTGAAAGCGTTCTGGAAGGAATGGGGCCTCCATGGCCCGGCCCTGACCGACAACGTCGCCGGCCTCGGCGGCCTCCACATCGTCGGCACCGAGCGGCACGAGGCGCGGCGCATCGACAACCAGCTCAGGGGCCGTTCCGGCCGTCAGGGCGATCCGGGTTCGAGCCGGTTTTTCCTTTCGCTCGAGGACGACACCATGCGCATGTTCGCGGCCGACAAGGTCAAGCGTTTCATGCAGTGGGCCGGCCTCAAGGACGGCGTGCCGATCGAATCGAAGATGGTGACGCGGACGGTGGAAAACGCGCAACGGAAGGTCGAGGAGCGCAATTTCGAAATCCGCAAAAACCTGCTCGAATACGATCAGGTCATGAACGAACAGCGCATGGTCGTCTACGGCCGCCGCCAGCAGTGGGTCGAAGGCGCCAACCTGAAGGATTCGCTCCTGGAGTACTCGGGCAACTATATCGGCCGCCAGGTGGCGAAGGAGCTGGACGGGCCGGCCGACGAATGGAATTTCGAAGGAATGGCCGCCATGATGCGGGACATTTTCACCGTTCCGATGTCGGCGGACGAGTTGAAGGCGCAGTTGGGGAAGGGCGCCAGCAACGAAGAGACGCTGACCGCTTTCCTGACCGAAAAACTCGCGGAGGCCTATTCGACCAAGGAAGGCCGCCTCGGCCCCGACATCATGCGCGTCATCGAGAAGCTGGTCCTTCTCGAGACGGTGGACCGGAAGTGGATGGATCACCTCTACGCCATGGATTTGCTGAAGGACGCCATCCATCTCCGTTCGTTCGCGCAGCAGGATCCCAAGGTCAGATACAAGATCGAGGGGTTCGAGATGTTCGGCGAGATGTGGGAGAATTTCGAAAACGAGGTGGCGCAGCTTGCCATGCGGGTCAACCCGGCCGAGGAGATGCAGGTCAGGGAAAAGGTCCAGGTCAAGGAGGCGGTGCAGCAGGATTTCGATTCCTACGCCGATCAGGCCAACCAGACCGGCGCCGATCACGGCGAACGCCACCGCGAGCCCATCCGCAACGTCGGCAAAAAGGTCGGCCCCAACGACCCTTGCCCGTGCGGCAGCGGGAAGAAGTACAAGAAGTGCTGCGGGCGGAAGAAATAGCACTGTCAATTCACAATTCACAATTCACAATTCACAATTATACTGAGCGTATGTTTTCGCTTGCGTAATTGTGAATTGTGAATCGTGAATTGTGAATTCTTTTACGGAATTCGCGAATGAACCTCATCGACCTGCTCTACGCCTTCACCATCGGCCCCCACTATCTTTACCACCGCCACGTCACCGGCAAGTACGGCCCGAAAACGGCGGAAAAAACCGGCCGCCTTCCCGACCGGTTCAAAAACGCCGACACGGCGATAATCGGCAAGGGCGATTTGCACCGCGAAGCGCCGTGCCTGTGGCTTCATGCCGTGAGCGTGGGGGAGGCGGTGGCGTCCCGCGATCTCGCGCGCATGTTTGTCGAGGACAATCCGCGCTGGGAGCTGAAGGTGTCCGCCACCACGGCGACCGGCCGCGCCGTCGCCGAGAAGAGTTTCGGCGCCGACAGCGTTTTCTATTATCCCCTCGATTTTTCCGGCATGGTCGGCCGGGCGTTCGACAAAATCCGCCCGAGCATGATTGTGCTGATGGAACTGGAAATCTGGCCCAATTTCCTGGCCGAGGCGGCGCGCCGCAAAATCCCGGTGGTGGTCGCCAACGCCCGCATAACCGAGCGTTCGGTCAAGCGCCTGTCCTACGTTCCCGGCGTCGCCCGCGACATGGCCCGGGCGGTCGCGGCGTGGTTCGCCCAGACGCCGGAGTATGCCGAGCGGCTGAAAAAAATCGGCGTCCCGCCCAACCGCATCGAAGTGACGGGATCGGTCAAATACGATGCGGTGCCGCTTGAGGTGGACGAGGCGATCGGCAAGCATTACCGCCGCCTGTTCGGCTGTTCGGAAAAGTGCCATGGCGAGGGCGGCGATCTGCTGGTCGTCGCCGGCAGCACGCACCCGGGCGAGGAGAAAACGCTCCTGGAAGCGTTGGCCAAAGCCATGCCCGAAGGCGGGCCGTTGCCGCGCGTCGTGCTCACGCCCCGCCATCCCGAGCGGCTGGACGAGGTGGAGCGGGAGGCTTCCGCTTTCGGCCGGGTGGTGCGCCGGAGCGCATTGCCCGAACCGGTTCCCGGCGGCGAATGGTGCGGCGCCGACATCGTGCTGGTCGACACCATGGGCGAATTGTCGAAGATATACGCGTCCGCCGACATCGTGTTCATCGGCGGCACGCTTATCCGCCACGGCGGGCAGAATTTCATCGAACCGTGCGGGCTGGCCAAACCGACGGTGGTCGGCCCCCATTTGTGGAATTTCAGCGAACCGGCCGAGCTGCTTGGCGGGGAAAAGTGTTTGCGCATCATCCAGGGCGCCGACGAACTGTCGCAAGCCTTGGGCGAACTGGTGCGCGATCCCGCCGCCGCCGCCGACATGGGCGGACGCGCGCGGGAACTTTTGCTCCGGCAGCGCGGCGCGGTTGACTACGCCATTCCAACCCGCCCCCGCAATCCCCAATGTAAACGCATCGATCACC
>JAVBRW010000190.1:0-16117 GCA_031547475.1 Planctomycetota bacterium | reverse complement strand
GCCTGGGTCGGCCGGCTGTGCCCTTGCCCTGCTGGTGTTGTGTGTTGGCGGGCGGCGTGCCCTCGTCCCCCCCCCCCCCCCCCCCCCCCCCCCCCACCCCCCCCCCCCCCCACACCCCCACAAACGTCACCCCGGCGTGCGCGCAGTGACCCGGGCGAAAAGCGGGAAGTTGAGCCGGGGTCCAGCGGGCAAAACGGATGCTACGAAACTGTACCGCGTGACTCAAATAAAGAAAGAATGACTATTATGGATTATTCCCCACCCTCCGGCCAGGGAAGCCCCGACCCGCGCCCGCCGTATTCCGGCGCGCAGCCGCCGCCGCTTCCGCACCCGTATCCGCCGCCGCCCCCTCCCCCGCCGCCGCGCGGTCCGGGAGCGGGACTGACCATTCTCCAGTCGTGCCTGCTGTCGGGATGCGTCACCCTGCTCGTTCCGATACTGCTCGTATTCGCGTTTTTCGGCCTCATGTACGCCGCCATCGCACCGGGCATATCGGACGCCAAGTCGGCCATCGATTCGTTCGGGACCCGCCCGTCCTCCAACCTGCTTGAAAAAGTCATCCGTCCCGGCGCCGCCGGCGCCGGCGCCATCGCCATTATCAAAATCCACGGCAGCATCGACGGCGAAGGCTCGCCCCTCGACGGCACCGGAACCATGGCGGAGGTGACGGAGGAGCTCCGGAACGCGGCCGAAGACGATGCGGTCAAGGCAATTCTCCTGCAGATCGACTCCCCCGGCGGCGGCCTCACCGCCAGCGACCAGATTTACCACGAAGTCCGGAAGGCCGGGGACAAGGGGAAGAAGGTCGTCGCCTGGGGCGGCAACGCCATGGCGAGCGGGGCGTTCTACATCGCCGCCGGCGCCGAGGGCATCATGGTCAGCCCGACCTGCACGGTCGGCTCCATCGGCGTCATCATGCAGCATTTCCAGGTCAGCGACCTTATGGAAAAGATGGGCGTCAAGGTCGATCCCATCACCTCCGGCGCGCACAAGGATCTCGGAAGCCCGTTCCGCGACATGACGCCGGAGGAAAAGGAAATCCTTCAGGATTTCGTCGACGCGTCCTACCGGCGCTTTGTCGACATCGTCGCCAAGGGCCGCAACCTGCCGGATGAACAGGTGCGGAAAATCGCCGACGGCACCGTGTTCACCGCCGACAAGGCGCTGGCCGACGGCCTGATCGACAAGATAGGCTATATCGAGGACGCCATCGCCTGGACCGAACAACTGGCGGGCGAAAAAGACATGCGGGTCATCAGCTACCGCCGCCTGCCCGGACTGGCCGATCTGTTCCGCGAAGCGGGCAAGGGCGTGTCGTCCGCCCTCGTCGAAACCGCGGCCGAAAATCCTCCCCCCAAGGCGATGGCGGTGTGGGAAGAGGGGAGATGAACATTTTCAATTCACAATTCACGATTCACGATTCACAATTAATCCGCTTTTTCCCGCATCATCTGGGCGAGGTAAAATTGTGAATCGTGAATCGTGAATTGTGAATTTTTAATCCGTTACGGTGCAGTACTCACCACTGATTGCAATCGGAGAACCCATGCGCAAAACCATCCGTTCCCTCTTTGTCGCGGCGCTTGCGGCCGTGGCGATGTGTATCGCCGCTCCCGCCGCCTCGGCCGACGCGACCCCTCCCCCCCTGCCGCGCGAACTGACCTTCCACGCGTCGATACGTTCGCTTCCCGAACTTGTCGAACAGATTGACAACGCGTCGGTCATCATAACCCAGGGCACCCAGTTCGCCATGCCGCCCGGCATTTTCGCCGCCCTGGCCAACATCTACATGCCGCTTCCCGAGGCGGGATGGGACAGCGACGGCGAATGCCACCTCGTCGGCACCTTCACGCCCGACTTCGAAGGCATGGCAATCATGTTCCAGGCCGAAGACATCAAAAAGCTCCTGACCGCGTTCGAGGAGGAGGGCGTGGGATCGGAAAGGAACGAGGAACTCGACGCCTACCATGTCGAGCTGCCCGGCCTGGGCGCCTCGCTTCTTGCCGATATGGGCAAGGGCAGGATGGCCATCACCAGCAACGCCGAAATGATCGGCTTCATGCGCGCCGCCCTGGCCAAATGGAATCCCGCCCATTGGGGCGAAGGCGTGGTCAACGTGGTCGCCAACATTCCGTCCGACTGGACCGAAACGACGAGATTCGGCCGCGACATCCGCCGCGCCATCGACGATCTGCGCCGCATGCGCGAAAGCGGCAAGCAGGAGGACAAGTTCAAGCAGTTCGCCTCGTTCGGCATCAAGCCGGAAGCGGTCAAGGGCCTGACGGAATTGCTTGAACAGTATCTGCCCAAGGCTCTCGAGGAAGCGGCCAGGGCCGAGGCGGTCTATCTCGACGCCGATCTGCGAAACGACCGCATGGCGCTGAACTGGCGATTCGCCTTCGCCGAACCGTCGCTGGCCGGCAAGATGGCGGCCTCCGCCATGAAGCGCGGCAATCTCGATTCGCCCAAGCTCGCCTACGCCGACGCCCGGGCCGCCATCGTCAGCCTGAACGCCCCCGCCGAGGAGATTCTTCCCGGCATCGGCGCCATGATGCTCGCGTTTTCCGGCGACTTCATGGCCAAGGTGTTCCCGGCCCAGAAGGCCGCCGCCGACGCGCTGCTGAAGAAAATGCTCGACTGCCAGCCGGGCGAAAACCTGATCGCCAATTATTTCGGCGAAAACGGCGAATACACCGCCAGTTGGATGACGGTCAAGGATCCGGAACGCATGCTGCGACTGCAGTCCGAGGTTGTCGGCGTCGTGAACGACGCGGTGGCCGACATTCTCCTTCTCCCCGAATACCGTTTCAAACTGAAATCGGCCGAAGGCAAGGCGTCCGACGGCACCCCCTATTGGAAAATGACTTTCGCGCTCGACCAGCCGAAAAAGATCGAGGAGCTTCTCGCCAATCTGCCGCCCGAGGCCGCGCAGCTCAAGCAGGCCCTGGACAAACTGGGCAGCTTCACCCAATACGTCGGCATCAAGAACGGCATGATGGTGTCGGTCGCCGGCATGGCGACGGAAGGGCATTTCCTCGCCGCCATGAAGGCGGTGGACGGCCAGGCCGAACCGTTCGCCAAGCGGCCGGAAGCCGTCGCCGCCAGGGAGGCGGTGAAAAGCGCCCAAATCTCCCTGGGCCTGATCGACGTCGACCGCATGGTCGAGTATTTCGTCCGCGAAACCGTCAAGGCGGCCGTCGCCATGCGCAGGGACGAAGACGGCGATCCGGAAGCGATGCTCGAGCAGATCCTGCCCAACCTCGCCACTTCCGGCGGCATTGCGTCCGTCTCGCTGGGCGCCATCGGCGGCATGCTGGCATTCGACAGTTCCATTCCCCTGTCGTCCCTCAACGCCGCCGTCCGCAATTACGAAAAATACCTGACCATTTCGGGAGCGCAGGCCGGCGAGGATGAAGAGTACGACGAAGACGCCGAGGAGGACAGCCCGGAGGAAGAGGAACCCATCGAGCTGGACGAGCCGGCGGAATCGGCGTGAAAGAGGGAAGCGGCAACGTGTACGCCGACCTTGGCCTCCCCGACGCCGAGGGAATGATGATCAAGGCGCATCTTGCCACTGTCATCGGGGACATCATTTCGGCCAAAAAAATGACACAGATGCAGGCGGCGAAAGTCCTTGGTCTGCCGCAATCGAAATTATCGAACCTGCTCAACGGGCGGTTTCGCGGAATCAGCGAGACAAAAATGATGGAATGCCTGTCGCGCCTGGGGCGCGACGTGCGGATTGTCGTCGGCAAGGATCGCCCACGGCGGAAACAGCCCGGGCGCATCGAAGTCCTGCAGGAAGCCTGAGGCCGGTTGCGCGTTCGCATCCATTCCGCACAACCCCCTTTACACCAGCCCGCCGGAAACGTATGGTTGAGGCTGTATTCCAACTCCGGCCGGAAAAACGGCTGTGGTCACCGAATGTATTCACCTTGAGAGGAGAGATCATGCGTACGTTCATCATGGCGCTTATGGCGGCGGTCCTGCTGGCCGGCGCGGCGGCGGCGGCGGACAACGTCATCCCCAACCGCCTGGCCAAGGCCAAGGCGGGCGAATGGGTCATGCTCCAGGATACCGCCGGCCCGAACGCGGGCGAAAAGGAAAAGTTCACCGTCGCCGAATTCAAGGGCACGGGCGACGACATGATTATCGTCCTCAAGCGCGAGCGCTACGACGCCGAAGGCAAGGTTTCCGAGACGAAGGACATGGAGATAAACCTGGCCAAATACGCCGCCCGCCTGGCCGAGCTCGAGGACAAGGCCAAGCAGATCAGCCGCGAGCGCCTGACCTTGAACAATACCGAATTCACCCTGTGGGCCGTCACCTGGGATCGCGAAACCGAAAGCGGCACCCACGAATTCAAGATCTGGCTGTCCGACCAGATCCCGGTCGGCGGGTTTTTCAAGTCGTGGAGCTCGGATCCCACCTTCCCGGCGGCGGAACTAGTCGATTTCGGCGGCTGACGCCCGTGTACGAGAAATACTGGAAGCTGCACGACAAGCCGTTCCGGAACACCCCGGACCCGCATTATTTCTACTTCGCCCGCCAGTACGAGGAAGCGCTGGCGCGGGCTCTGTACGTCGTCACCGAAGGCCAGGGCGCCATGCTCCTGACCGGCGACTGCGGCTGCGGCAAAACGCTCTTGAGCCGCATCCTGGTGGACGAGCTCGACCCCGCCCGCTTCGAAGTCGCCCTCGTCCCCTACCCGAACCTGACCCCCAGCGAACTGCTGTCGGAAATACTTCGCCAGTTCGGCTTCAACCCGGCCGGCTGGGGCAAGTCGCGGATGCTGGAAATCCTCGGCGATTTCCTCCTCCACACCCGCCGGCGCGGCGCCTCCACCCTGGTCATCGTCGACGAAGGGCAGGTGGTGCAGGACGACGCCACTCTCGAGGAAATCCGCCTGCTCCTGAATTTCCAGCAGGACCGGAGCTTTTTCCTCAGCCTGCTCCTGCTCGGCCAGCCCGAGCTCCGCGCCCGGGTCGAATCGAAGCCGCAACTGTCGCAGCGGCTGACCGTCAAATACCACATCGGCGGGCTGTCCCCGGAGGACGCCCGCCGCTATCTTCGCCACCGTCTGGCCATCGCCGGCGGCGCCGGGGAAATCTTCACCTCCGGCGCGGAAAACCTCCTGATCGAAAGCTCCGACGGCATTCCCCGCAAACTCAACCTGATCGCCGATCTGTCCCTCCTGGCCGGCTTCGGCAAGGTGTCTCCGCTGGTGGACGAGGATCTGGTGAGGGAAGTGGTCAACGACATGAGATCGTAAATGGCCGAGACAAAGGGCGACAAACGCGCCGGTAGAATGCTGTTCACCGATTTCGACGCCTCGGGAAAAGGGCGTCCGGTGGCGGCGTTGGACGATGTCCTCTTTCCGGACGGCGCCCGTCCCGGCTCCTTCCCCGGCCGCCCCCTCCCCACCATCGAGGAACTGGCCGCCTCCCTCGGGCTGGACTTCGAGGACGACGGCGGCGGACAGACCGGCCGGCATGAAAGGCCCTCCCCGCCCGAACCGGAGCGGGGCGACGATTCCGCACCGCGCGCGTCCCTGGTGGACGACGACGAACGGATCGCGACGGAATACCCGGATATCCGCATACCCGCCTTCGACGGGCGGGATGTCCGGCCGCAGGACGAACCCGACGCCCCGACCTGGGACGAAGTCACCTACGGATTCCGCCGGAGCGGGGAAAAACCGGCCGTCCCCTCCACCGCCGCGATGGCGGCGGAAATCGCCGCGGAGTCGAACGACTACGCCCGATACCCGACCGATCGCTATCCCGCCGTCCAGCCCGAACCGCCCGGCGGCGGCATTCCCGAAGACGGCGATTTCGACATACTTTCCGCCATCCCGCCCGGCGAACCGGGAGAAGCGGAAGACGATCTGTACCGTCCGCACGAAGGCGATTGGCGCGGGCACCGCCTCGGCCTCGACGCGCCGCGCGGCCGCCCCTACGGCGGCGTAAAGCGGCTGGACGACTGGTACCGGCCGCCCGCAACGACGGACGAGCCTGGAGAACACACGGTCGAACGGATCGACGACTGGTACGAGCCGCCGGAGGAATACATGCCCGGCGACCCGGCCCGGATGGACGAAGCGCCGCGCGATCGGGCGGACGAGCCGTTGCCGGACGAACGGCGGGAACACGACGCGGAGTCGCTGGAGCGCGGAAAGACCCGTATCGGCGGGGAACGGTGGCGCGGATCCGGCACCACCAGCAACCTGGATATATTTTCCGATCTGGACATGGAAGCGTTGTGGCAGGAAAAATTGCTCCAGCGGAAAAACACGCAGGAGGAGCGACACACGGCGACACAGGATATTTTCGCCGATCTCAATCTGGACGAGGTTTGGGAGAAGAAACGGGAATTCGCCGGTCCGGCGGCGGCGCAGGCGCGGCCCGATTCCACCGTCATTTTCAACCCGGATCTGCTGGGCGGCGACGCGACGGTCGTCGTGCCGACCGCGCGCCTCGATCCCGATCGAAAGCTGGAACGCGCCACCCGGGAGCGAAGGAAACCGGCCCCCACTCCGGAGCCGGCGCCGCGCCGCCCGACCCGGGCCGTCCGGGGCGATTCGCCGCCGGCCGCCGCCGACACCGCCTTCGACTTTCTCGACGATTCGGAAATCGAGTTCGACTCTTCGCTCCTGTTCCAGGACCCGCCGGCGGCCGAGGCCGAGGCGGCGGGGAAAAAGCGCCCGCTCCCGCACGAAGTGGACACGGTCGAACTCAACCTGGACGATCTGATTGCCGAGGCCGACGCCAAGACATCCGACGAGATATCCCGTTCCGCCATCGCCGTGCCGGTCATCGGCAACGATGCCATCGTCTCCGTCCGCGGCGACAAGGGCGCGATCCAAAGCGAATCGGCGGAAGAGGCCGATACGGCGGGGCGCTCCGGCGGCGGGGACAATGACGAATTCCCCATCCCGGACGATGTCCATGGCGATGTGGTCGGCGACGGCGATTTGGCAATGCCAACCGGATCGGCTCCGGCCGAGCGGCCCGGCGACGGCGAGGACGGGGAAAAGGCCGGAAGCGGAAACAGCGCGGGCGCGGATTCCGGCGCGGCCGGGGCGGTGCCCGAGGAAATGCCGGTCGAGGTCGACCCCATGGATGTTTTCGCCAACCTCGACAATATGGAGTTCTCCGACGGCGGCCTGGACGATGAAATGAAGGCCATGCTGGACGAGGGCAAGGAAACGCCGCCGGCGGAGGCGGACGGCGCCAACGCCGCGCCGGCGCGCGTCCGGGCAAAGCCGCCGCCGTCCGGTTTCATGGGCAGGGTGCTCCATGCCACCGGCAAAGTTCTCGACAAGGTGCTTCCGAAACGGTTTCTCGCCCGGATGAAGGCGATGATAGCGTGGCGGGAAAACTGGTGGTTTTATTGCGATCTGCTCGCCGCCATCATCGCCAGCGCGAGCCTGGCCGTGATCATTTCCTACTTTGTCTGGTACCGGTAACGCGCTATAATCCTGCAACGCGGCATTTGCGGGAACCGCATCCGCAAATGCCGCATGAAGTGCGAGTTACCGGTCATCCGAAAGGCGATTGCTGGAAACGCTGCAATATCCCCTTCGCCACACAACCCTTTGATCACACGACTGTTGTGGGTGCGGTTCCCACAACAGTCGCGTAGCAGGAATAATCGCGGCTTCACAATCGCAGGGGAGAAACGACATGGCATACAGACGCTTGACGGCCGAGGAAATAGCCTTGTTGGAGCGCCGGGGCTGCATGGCCGAAAGCTGGGACACGGTGACGGTGGCGGAAAAATTCGCGCCGGAGCGCCGCTTCCACCACATTCACTTTTCCGGAACGGTGGAACTGGGGGTATTCACAGGAAACATCCGCACGCCCGACGGTTTCGTCCATCCCGCCGGCATAGAATACTCGGCGCTCCACAATGTCCGCATCGGCGACAACTGCCTGATCCGCCACGCCAATCTCGCCACCACCGACATCGGCGACAATGTCGTCCTGGTCATGGTCGGGTTGGCGAGCCGGGACGGCGGCGCGCCGCTCGGCAACGGCATGCGCGCCCACGTCCTGACCGAGGACGGCGCCCGTTCCGTCCCGCTGTGGCGCGGCCTCACCGCCCAAATCGCGCACCTTCTCTGCCATTTCAAAAACCATCCCGTCGCCCTCGCGCTGGAAAGCATCGTGCGGGCGGATTCCGAAAGCCTGCGCCTGCCGCGATCGGTCATCTCCTCCGGCTGCGTCGCCCGGCGCTGCGGCAAGCTCAACAACGTCTGGATTGGCGAAGGCGCCGAAATCGAGGGCGCGGCGGCGCTGGTCGACTGCTATGTCGACAGCACCCGGCAGGCGCCCGCCCGCATCGGCGAAGGCGTCGCCGCCCGCGACTGCGTCCTGCTCCGCTCCAGCCGCGTCGTCGGCGGCGTCCGGCTCGATCACTGCCTGGTCGGCGAGGGCGTCGTGCTGGACGACAGCTTTTCCGCCCGGCATTCGCTGTTTTTCGCCAACTCCCATTTCGCCCTGGGCGAAGCCGACGCGGCGATGGCCGGCCCCCACGCGGTGTCGACCCACAAGGCGACTCTGGTTCTGACCTGCCAGTGCTCGTTCTCCACCTTCGGCAGCGGCGCCAATTCGTCGAACCACCATTTCAAGCTCGGCCCCCGCCACGGCGGCGTTTTGCGGCGCGGCGTCAAATGCGGATCCGGATCGTACGTTTTCTGGCCGGCCGACATCGGCGCCTTCACCACCGTGGTCGGCCGCCATTCCGGCCATCTCGACACCAGCGATTTCCCTTTCTCCCTCCTGCTCGGCGAGCCGGGAAAGTCGGTGCTGGTGCCGGGCGTCAACCTGTTCACCGCCGGCGCCTACCGGGACTCGGCCAAGTGGCGCGACCGGGACGCCCATGCCGGGCTGGACAATCCGCTCGATCTCGTCAACCCGGCCGTCCTCTCCCCCTATGTCCTGCAGGCGATGGACGCCGGCTGCGAACTGCTCAGGCGCTGCGTCGGGTTCGAGGTCGACATCCGCCACGGCGGCGCCGTCATACCCGCCAACCGGGTCGAGCCGACGCTACGGCTCTACGAGACGGCCCTGACTTTCCATACCGGCAACCGCCTGTTCGCCCGCGCGGCCAAGGCGGGGAACGGCGCCAATCCGGACATCGACGGTCTGTGCCGGCAGATAGCCGAAGCGCCGGCCGAGTCGGACGCGGGCTCGGGCGGGCGTTGGCGCGATTGGGGCGGCATGCTCCTGTCGGGAGACGCGGCGCGGGCCTTCCTTGCCGATCTCGAAGCCGGGAAATTCGCCGACGGAGCGGCCGTCCGCGAGCGGCTGCGGGCGATCCACGAAGCGTACGAGGAAACGGAATGGAGCTGGCTGGCCAATCGCTGGCGCCGGGACTACGGCGAGCCGACCGCGCAGTCCGTGTCCCTGTTCGTCGACAAATGGCGGAAGGCGGCGCTGTTCCGCCACGACTGTTTCGTCAAGGACGCCAACAAGGAGTTTGCGCCCGAGGCGCGTTTCGGCTACGGCGTCGAGGAGGACGCCAACACCGCCTTCGCCCGCGTGCAGGGCAGGATGGCGGATCATCCGCTGGTGGCGGAGGAGGAGGCGGAATGCGTGCGGCTGTTGGACATGGCGAAAGGCGTGCCGGCGGTGTAGCACGGGGATCTTTTGAAATGAATGGAGTTCGGTTTATTGCGACAAGAAACCCTACTATAAAAAACGTCCCGATCGGCATTCCGACCGGGACGTTTTATTGAATGCGCTGTCGAAAACTACTTGCCGATCTTGGTCCCCGACACTTTCGCGTAGTACTTGGCGAGGGCGCTGTGGTCGTCCTGGCCGCAGCCGTCGGCCTTGAGGGTCTGCATCATTTCCATGACCAGGGCGGTCAGCGGGAGGGGCGAACCGACGCCGTGGCCGGTGTCGAGCGCGTTGTTGAGATCCTTGATGTGCAGATCGATTTTGAAGCCGGGCTTGAAGTTGGAGGCGATCATCATCGGGCCCTTGGCGTTCATGACGGTCGAGCCGGCCAGGCCGCCCTTGATCGCGTCGAACACGAGCTGCGGATCGACGCCGGCCTTCTTGGCCAGGGTGAACGCTTCGGCGACGGCCGCGATGTTGACGGCGACGACCACCTGGTTGGCGAGTTTCGTCGTGTTGCCGGCGCCGATGGCGCCGCAGTAGACGGCGGAGGCGCCCATCTTCAGCAGGATGTCCTTGACCTGTTCGAACACGGCCTTGTCGCCGCCGACCATGATGGACAGGGTGCCGTCGATGGCTTTGGGTTCGCCGCCGGAGACGGGGGCGTCAATCAGCTTCACGCCCTTGGCGGCGCAGGCCTTCTCGACTTCCTGCGAGGCGAGGGGGGCGATGGAGGACATGTCGACGATGATGGTGCCGGCCTTGGCGCCTTCCAGCACGCCGTTTTCGCCGCAGATGACGGCCTTGACGTGGGGGGAGTTGGGGAGCATGGTGATGATGGTGGTGCATTCCTGGGCCACCGCCTTGGAGCTGGCGAGAGCCTTGGCGCCGTCCTTCACCGAAATGTCGACGTTTTCCTTGATCACGTCGAACACGACCAGCTCGTGGCCGGCCTTGATGAGGTTCCTGACCATGGGCTTGCCCATGATGCCGAGACCGATGAAACCGATTTTCATGCTTTCTCTCCTCTAAAAAAATGGCCTGTGACGCGTTTCCTTCGCGTTTGGGAAGCAAGTGTAACAAATTTTTTGAAAAGGACAAAGGCGAAAACGCCGCGCACACCCCAAACGCCACTCCGGCGGGGAAGCAATGAACCGGGCGAAAAACGGGAAGTGAAGCCGGGGTCCAGCGGGCTCGACAAATGCTGCGAGGAAGCCCCGAGCAAACAACGGAATCAATATGAATTAATGGTATAAAAAGGATCCCGAATTTTTTTCCTGGATTCGAGCCGCCCGCGCCGAGACGAGCAGCGATATGGCAAACATGACATCCGAGGAATGCTCGGAGTATCTTCATTCCAAGGCGGAACAGGTCAGGAAAAAACGCGGCGGCCTTTCTCCGGAAGTTGCGAGGCGGGAAAGGCTCAAGGTGATCCGTGCCGCGCCTGGGAGGGGAAGAACATCAGCGAAATAAGCGCTTTCTTTTTGCAAAACTTCCCAAAATAATCCATTGACAAGCACGGCCAAAACCCTATACTTTCCCTTTCTCGCTGGGGTAGCTCAGTTGGTAGAGCACGGCCCTGAAAAGGCCGGTGTCGGCAGTTCATCTCTGCCCCCCAGCACCAAAACGCATAAAAAAAGCCTCCCCGGTTTGGGGAGGCTTTTTTATGCGTGGAACGAATGTAGAAAAACATTTCGATTGCCGGTAGGGGCGGCCCTTGTGGCCGCCCGCATTTCAACTGCGAATTGATTGCGGCACAAGGCTTTCGTGTGCGACACGCGGGCGGCCACAAGGGCCGCCCCTACCGGTGCTCGAAATGTTTTTGGTGGTGTGGAACGGACGCGTTCCGGAACTTGCCAATCGTTTCACTGCCCCCAGAGGCGCACCGGTTTCGACCCGGGGTAATACAGCGCCAGGATGTCGAGGAAATTGTAGCCAAGCTTATCGGCGCAGTAGTTGGCGCCGTACTGGCACAAGCCGACGCCGTGGCCCCAGCCAAGGCCGGAGAAGGTGATGCGCGGCTCGTCGCCGCCTTCGATAAGCATGTAGGTGCTGGACACGTCCTTGCGATCCGAGCCCATGGCGAGGCGGAAATCGTTGGCCGGTATCCGCATCGCCGCGCCCTGGCCGCCCGCCATGGTGATTTCCATCGTCACCACCCGCCCCAGTTTCCTGCCCATCGGGTTGCCGTCCTGATCCAGGCCCTGGATCATGCGGATTTCGCCCTGTTGGCGCAGAAGGCCGGCCTTGCGCAGGCGGGTCATTATTTCCTGCCGGGTATAGGTTATGCTCCATGCCGTCGGCTTGTTGTTTTTGTCGGAGCAGCGCGGGCAGCGGACGCCCGACAGCGCGAGGATCGGAGTTTGGGTAAACACCCAGCGCGCGTCGGCGGTGAAGCCGCCGCATTCGGAATGGAAAAATGTTTTGATCAGCGCGTTCCGCTCGGTGATGACGATGCCGGCGGTGGAGTCGACCGCCCGCCGCACCTGCGGCTCGACCGCCAGCGTCGGCCGCCACACCTGCGACTGCGTGTCGGCCTTGACATCGTATTCCTCGTTCCGGCGGCTCTTGATATTGAAATAGGCATAGGTCCGGCTCGCCACCGCCTGCGCCCGCAGCGCTTCCAAAGGCCATCGGGCGGGCATTTCCCCGACCAGCACGCCGTACAGGTAATCCTCCATCGGCAGGCGGGCCAGCACCCGGATCTTGGGAATTTTGCGTTTCGCCTGATCGGTGACATGGGTGCCGTAGATTTCGATTTCGTGGGGAATGGTCATGGTGACGTCGGCGTTGTCGACGCGCCAGGTGAGGCGGAGCGGCTGGCTGTCGAGATTTTTCATGCGGACGCGGACATAGAGCTCGGCGCCGATTTTGATGCCCTGGCCGGTGGGGGTGACATCGACGGCGACGGACTGGCTGAATTCGCCCGTCCTGGACTGCATCTGCATGGTCACCGCTTCCATCCGCACTTTTCCGTTGATGGTGAGGATGGCGTGATCGAGCGCTTCGGCCACCAAGACGCGCACTTCCGGCTGTCCCGTGCCCCGGCCCGGAAGGTTGGCGGCCAGTATTTCCGAGTTGGCGGCCGGCAGGTTGAGATCGGGCGCTTCGCGGAACGCGATGTGGAAAAAGCCGAATCCCAACAAGGCCAGGAATATCAATTTTGCAAACCAGCGCAGCATGGTGCTCCCTTGCGGTTGTCAACTTATGTCGAACGATCATCTTCTATTATTTCAGGGCGGTTGCAAGAAAATTCGTCGCTATCCGCCATGTACAGGTGTTTCTTTGTATTGCGGTAGCGTTCTTCTTCCGAAAAGATGCAGCCGCAGTACTGTTGCTTGTAAATGCCCCGCATTTTTTTTTCGTCGGGAAGGAATTGGCGCAGATCGCCTTCCACAAATTCGAGCCCGTGCGCTTTGGCCGCTTCCCTTCCCGCTTCGGCCACCAGATCCCTGTCCTGCTCGCGGCTGGCCAGAAGAGTGGTGGAAATCGCCCGGTCGCCCCGGCCGGCCGCCCATTCGGCGGTTTTGCCGAGCCGCAGGCGGTAGCACCGGTAGCATCGGTCACGCCGGTCGGCCGGCGGCTCGCCGTCCCGGAGGATATGGGCCAGATATTCGACAAGCCCATACCTGCCATCAATTTCCGCCGGAACGGGATCCCTTTCAAGGTAAACTTGCAGCGCTTTTTGGCGTCGCCGGAACTCGAGAAGAGGGTGGATGTTAGGGTTGTAAAAAAATATGCTGTCGGGGATCGGGAATTCAGCCTTCTCTTGCCGGCGGATTGTTTCCATGGCTGTGGCCAGACAGGGGGCGCAGCAGACGTGAAGGGTGAGGGTCGAGCGGACGGACATGGCGTTTCCTTTATTTATTAATGTACCCTTCCTCATTCTCCAATCCCGCCGGACGAGATCAAGGTTATTCATGCCATGCTGAAAAATGGTTGCATCCAATAAGCCGTGTCCGGCTATTCAACGCCGGCCGGAATCGAATAATGCGCGATTGGACGAGGAATCACGCAACCCCATTATTATCAGGATGTTTAATAATGTATAATCAAACCCCGATTAAAAAATAATTTTTTACATTTTTTTTCGAAGGAGGGAGGGGGGAACCTGATATGTATTTTTTGTAATGGAAACAAAAAGACTCCTTCTCCCAACCCCCGGCAGGAAAACCTCCTCCTTCCCTTACCGGGGGTGGCTTTTTTAAAGGTCGCTGAAGTTTTGCGGCCAGGAGTGCAATAACTTTCTTGAGACCCATCCCCGAGGGCCTCCCCCAGGCCCTGGCGGTTCAACCTCTCCCCCGGTTGAACCGCTTTTTTTTGTTCCCATGAAGCGCATCAACTTTTTCCGAAGCTCCCCCTTGATTCATGCCGCCCAAATCCGGATAGTAGAGGGTTGGGGAACTCGCCCGAAACGGGGCGGGTTTGGGATAAAATACGATTCTGCGCCGGCACCGCTTGGGGGATGCTCGCGGCATGACAAGCTATGGCAACAAGATAATTGTCCTCTTGTGGCTCGTTCTCGGGCTCGCTTTCACCGTTCCGGCGTGGGCGGGGGATGCCGGGACTGCCAATCAGCCCCCCCGTCAATCCGGTTCGATGGGGCAGATAAGCTGGGTCGCTCCGCCGAAAGCGCCCGCCGCGCCGACCAACGCCGACGCACCCGCCGTGTCCTCCGGCTCCTCCTCCAACGCCTCCTTCGAAAGCCAGCCCTTGTCGTTCCAGGGCGACGCGCGCCGGCAAAGCCGCCCGGGCGCTGACGCCGCCGGTCAGCCTCGCGGCACGGGCATATCGGTGTTTTCCCTTCTGCCGCTGCTCTTTTTCGTGCTGGTTTTCTGCGGCATATTCGTCGGCGCCCTGTATCTGGCGAAAAAATACCTGCCGGGACACCGCCAACTTTTTTCCCATCCCGCCATGGAAGTGCTTGGCCGCACCCATCTCGATCAACGGCGCTATGTCTCGCTTTTGCGGGTGGGAAAGCGAATTCTCGTTGTCGGCGTAAGCCCGGACGAGATGCATCCCCTGTCCGAAATCACCGACGAGGAGGAGATAACCGGCATTCTGGAAGTGGCGCGCCCGAAAAGCGAGGCCGGCCTGAACCTGTTCCAGCGCCTGTTCCAGCGCAATGTCGTCGACACGGAAAAAGCGGAGACGCGCGCCATGGCGCAGGTCAAGGCGGAGGAGTTGGCGGCGCAGATGTCGTCCCTTCGCGAGCGGGTGCAGGCGATACGCGAGTCGGAAGAATCGACGCGCCGGGTGGACGCCTTGGGCTGAGGAGAGTATGAAAAAAATACTGACGACCGGCCTGGCCGCGACTTTTTTTTGCCTGGCTTTTTCAACTTTGTTCGTAGGGGGCGCCCATGCCGTCGACATGGGGACGGCGCCCCGGGAGATCCGCGAGCCCATCGATTTCCGCGATCGGACCGATATGCAATACGTTCCCGCCACGCCGAGGACGGAAAGAGGCGACCCGTTCCAGGACGGCCTCCTCTATCTGCCGCTGCCGACCATCGAGAACGGCAGCCTGGTGCCGATGGACAAGGCGGAGCAGTTGTCGTCCCAGTTGCAGATTGTCATTATCCTGACCGTTCTGACCTTGTCGCCGTCCATCCTCATCATGATGACGAGCTTTCTCCGCATCGCCGTCGTCATGGGTTTTTTGCGGCGCGCCTTGGGAACGCAGACGCTGCCTCCGGACAACGTGATGATGGGCATGACCCTGTTCCTGACTTTTTTCATCATGTGGCCGACTTGGCAGGCGGCGTGGAGCGAAGGGTTCGCCCCCTATGTCAACGGCACCTCGGTCGAGGTGGCGCCGGGCGAGTGGCGGCGGCTCAGGCAGTCCGAGGCGCTCGAGCGGAGCATGCGGCCGGTCCGCAAATTCATGCTCGAATGCCTGGCCGCCAACGACGGCAAGGAAGAGCTGTATTTCTTCATGGGCGCCGCCGGCCACGCCGACGCGGCCGCTCTCGAAAACCAGGGCAAGCTTTTGCCGTCCGATGTGCCGACCACTGTGCTTATCCCGGCGTTTATTTGCTCGGAACTGAAACGATCGTTCTGGATGGGCTTTTTGATTTATCTGCCGTTTTTGGTGCTGGACGTGGTCATTTCGTCCATTCTCATGGCCATGGGCATGATGATGCTGCCGCCGGCCATGATTTCGCTGCCGTTCAAGATCATCCTGTTCGTCATCGTCGACGGCTGGAAGCTGATGTTCGAGGGCCTGATCACCAGTTTCCCCACGACCCTGCTGGAGGGATTGATCAATTCGGCCAAATCGGCGGCGACCGTGGTGATGTGACAGGTTTCAATGCGATGGGAGAGGTTTGAATGATACCCGATATCAACGACGTCATGGACGTGGCGCGGCAAATGCTGTGGGTCTGCCTTGTCCTGTCCATGCCGCCCCTGTTGACGGCGCTGGTGGTGGGCGTGGCCGTGTCCCTGATGCAGACGGTGACCAGCATCCAGGAGATGACCCTCACCTTCGT
>JAVBRW010000094.1:0-2812 GCA_031547475.1 Planctomycetota bacterium | reverse complement strand
CAGCGGCACCTTCGCCGGCGCGGTCGAATCCGCCGCCTCCACCGGCGGGCAGATCATGCCGCCGATCATGGGCGCGGCCGCCTTCATCATGTCCCAGTTCCTCGGCATTGCCTACATTGAAATCGCCAAAAGCGCGCTCTTGCCGGCCCTCCTGTACTATATGGCGGTCGGCATGATGGTGCATATGGAAGCGCTGCGCCTCGGGCTCCGAGGCATTCCCCGCGATCGTTTGCCGAAGCTGCGGCCGGTGCTCCGGCACGGCGGCTATCTGCTCATTCCGATCATCATCATGGTTTGGCTGCTGGTGAGCGGCTATACGCCGTTCAAGTCGGCGTTCTACTGCATTCTCACCACCGCCATCATCGCGGTTCTGACCAACATGGTGAAGGAGGGCGCCCGGGCCTCGAAGGGCGAGGAAAGCACCGCCGGCGCCGTCGCCATGGCGGGAAAGGATTCGCTCATCGACATGGTGGCGGCGCTGGAGAACGGCGCCCGATCGGCCCTGAGCGTGGCCGCCGCCTGCGCCTGCACCGGCCTGGTCATCGGCGTCGTCACCCTGACCGGCGTCGGGCTGAAGCTGGCCAACGCGGTGGTGAGTTTGTCGGGCGGCAGCTTTTTCCTCACGCTCCTGTTCACCATGGTGGCGTCCATCATTCTCGGCATGGGCTTGCCGACCACGGCCAAATACATCGTTCTCGCCACCATCGCGGCGCCGGCCATCCAGAAATACGACGTGCCGCCGCTGGCCGCGCATTTGTTCATCATGTATTTCGGCATCCTCGCCGATTTGACGCCGCCGGTCGCGCTGGTCGCCTACGCCGCCGCCGGCATCGCCAAAGCCAACCCGAACCACACCGGATTCATGGCGGTCAAGCTGGCGCTGGCCGGATTTCTCATACCGTACATTTTCGCCTACAACCCGGCGCTGCTCCTCATCGGCACGACGTGGATGGAAACGCTCCACTACGCGGCGACGGCCAGCATCGGCATATTCTGCCTGTCGTTCGCCTGCGTCGGCTATTGGCGTGGGCATCTGGTGTGGTGGCAAAGGCTGGTGTTGATCGGCTGTTCCATCATGCTGATTTCGCCCGAATTCTACACCGACATCCTCGGCCTCATGCTGATGGCGGGGATACTGCTGCTGCAGAAATACAGCAAGCGGTATTTCCCGAATGGGGCGTGAGTTTCAATTCACAATTCACAATTCACGATTCACAATTAAACCGCATTCCGGAATAATTGTGAATCGTGAATTGTAAATCGTGAATTCAAATTTCCCTCCCTCTTCCCGATACCCCCTTGTATTCCCCCACCCGAATCCATACAAAAGAATCCGGATGATAGTTTCATCCGGCCGGGCATGGGTTTTTCCGGCATTGGTTGATAAGGAACGTGTGGACCATGTCTGAGGAAATCCGGCCCGTCCGCGCCGTCGCCGGATCGGACGCGGCCATCGGCATTTTCGATTCGGGACTGGGCGGCTTGTCGGTGCTGCGGGAGCTGGTGCGCGCGCTCCCCAACGAAAATTTCGTCTACTTCGCCGACAACCTCCATCTTCCCTATGGTCCGCGCCCGCTCGAGGAAGTGCGCGGCTTCGCCGTCGCCATCGCCGGACGGCTGATCGAATGGCCGGCCAAAATAGTGGTCGTCGCCTGCAACGCCGCCTCGGCCGCCGCGCTGAACACGCTGCGGAGCGTCTATCCCGGCACGCCGTTCGTCGGCATGGAACCGGCGGTCAAGCCGGCCGCCGCCGGCACGCGCTCCCGGAAGGTCGGCGTTCTCGCCACCAAGGCGACGTTCCAGGGCAAGCTGTTCGAAAGCGTGGTCGAGCGTTTCGCGCAGGGAACCGAAGTCATCTGCCACGCTTGTCCCGGACTTGCCCAGTTCATCGAAACGCACGAGCCGGGCGATCCCGAGCTCAGGCCCATGCTGGAAGGATTCATCCGCCCGCTGGTGGAGCAGGGCATAGACAGGCTGGTACTGGCCTGCACCCATTATCCATTGGTCAAGGAGGCGATACAGGAAGTGGCGGGGCCGAACGTCCAAGTCGTCGATCCGAGCCCGGCCATCGCCAGGCGGACGAAACAGGTGCTGGAGGAAAAAGGCCTGCTTTCCGGGACGGGCGGGGGAGAGACGATTTTCCTCGCCAGCGGCGATGCCGAAGCGTTTTCCCGTAGCGCCACGCGGCTTATGGGCATGCCGGTGGCGGCGGCGCGGTCGGATTTCTCCCGGGCGGTGTGATTTTTTTTCGCGCAGGAAATATTTTATCGGAATTCCTGAAAGGAATCCGGACATTCGGGGAAAGTGTGGGAAAAGGGCGAGGTTGTTGCGTTTGCCTCTATTCCGCCCTGGGTTGCACCGCTTTTTCAATGATTGACAACATAGACGCAAGGGGAAACAGTGGCCATTGATTATCAACAAATCCTGATGGAGATGAACCGTCCGGCCCGTCGCCAGGGAGGCGGATTCAAGAAACTGGCGATTGCGGCGTTCATCTGCCTTATGCTGGGCGGCGGCGTGTACGCGGTCTGGCATTTCAGCCTGGTTGATAAAGCGTGGACCAAGGGAAGCGAGTTGGCCACCAGCGTCACCGGCCGCTTCTTCGGATGGGGCGCTCCGGCCGCCGTCCCGGGCGTCGAACTCGACGTCGCCAGCGCCAACCAGGCGCCCGCTGCGCAACCGGTCCAGGCGATGGCGCCGCCGGCTCCGGCCAACAATCCGCTCCGCCCCGCCGCTTCGACGCCCGTGCCGGCGCCCAGCGGCCCCATCCACATCGGCGCCGAATTCGCCGCCGCGCCTTCGCAGCCCGTTC
>JAVBRW010000450.1:0-3586 GCA_031547475.1 Planctomycetota bacterium | reverse complement strand
CCGCGATCTCCACTACACCGACAACGCCGAAATGGCCATGCTGTCGGTCCTGAACGTGCTGTCGAAAACCGGCAAAAAGCTGTCCCAGCTCATCGCCCCCTTCAACAAGTATTTCGCGACCGGCGAAATCAACTTCGTGGTCGACGACGCCCAGAAGGTCATGGCCAAGGTCGAGGCCGAGTTCAAGGACAGGGCGAAGGAGGTGTTCCACCTCGACGGCCTGTCCATGTATTTCGACGGCTACTGGTTCAACATCCGCGCCTCCAACACCGAACCCGTCCTCCGCCTCAACCTCGAGGCCGACACGGCGGAAATCCGGGCGAGCGCCCGGGCCGAGGTCGAGAAGGCCATCGGCGGCAGGCTGGCGGATGGTGGGCATTGAAGCGATAATTAACAATGAAGAATGAATAATGAATAATGGATGGATTAATGAGCTAATGAACAATTATCCTTGGCATGGCGCAATAGCAAAGGATAATTGTTCATTAGTTCATTAATCCATCCATTATTCATTATTCATTCTTCATTGTTAATTGGTGTCGAAGGGAAACGCATGCGGATTGGCGTTGTTTGCAGCAGGCTCGATCTCGCCGGCGGCGGCGGCATGGAACGACTCGCCCACGATGCCATCGAAGGCCTTGTGGACCGGGGCATGGCGCCGGTGGTCATCACCCGGAAGTTCGACCCGCGCCTGCCGCTCGCCAAACGGCTCGGCGGGGTGCGGGTGGTGAACTGCCGGCCGATACCCGGCAAGCTGCGGGACAAGTACTTTTCCTGGCGGGCGGACAAATTGAAAAAGCGCCTTGGCCTTGACGTGCTGGTGTCGTTCCACCGCACCGAGAACGCCGACATCGTCGTATGCGGCGGCAACCATGAAGGCTTTCTCCGCGCCATGGGCAAGCGGCCGAGTTTTTTCGACCGGCTTCACCTGGGCATGGAGCACAGGCAGTACAGGGTGGCCCGGACCATTGTCGCCAATTCGCAACTGATGCGGCGGGAATTGATCGAATACTACGGCGTCGGGCCGGAGCGCATCGTCGTCCTCTACCCGGCCGTCGATGTCGGGCGGTTCAACCCGGTCGACGCGGACGAGCGGCGGCGCTTGCGGGCGCGGTTCGGCTTTGCCGATGAGAGACGGGTGTTTTTGTTCCCGTCCGGCGATCATGTGCGGAAAGGTTTGGCGTTTCTCCGCGAGTTTTTCGAAACGACCGATCTGCCGGTGGAACTGGTGGTGGCGGGCCGCGACGTCAGGCCGGGCAAGAATGTGCGCGGGTTCGGTTTTGTCAAGGATATCGAGAATCTGTACCGCGCCGTCGACGGCACCGTCCTCGCCTCCCTTTACGAGCCGTTCGGCATGGTGGGGGTGGAGTCGGCCTGCTGCGGCACGCCGGGCATTTTCACCGCCAACATGGGGTGCTGCGAAGTTGCGGGCGAACCGGCCATGTTCCGCATCGCGCCGGGAAACCGGGACGAACTGGAACGGGCTGTGAAACGGGTTGTCGCGTTCGACCGCGCGGCCGAGCCGGATTTGCGGAAATACATCAAATACGATGTGCGGAAGGAATATATGGCCGACGAGTTGATCAAGCTGTTGTGAAGCAATGCATTATGCATTGAAAAAGGAATGCCCATGCGCCTTTCCCTGTTGATCTCCACCTACGAACGCCCCGACGCGCTGGCGACGGTGCTGCGGAGCGTGCGCCGGCAAAGCAGGCTGCCGGACGAGGTGGTGATCGGGGACGACGGTTCAGGCCCGGAAACGGCGGCGGTGATCAAGAAGGCGGTGGACGACGGGCTGCCCGTCCGGCATGTCTGGCACCCGCACGACGGGTTCCGCCTCGGGCGCTCGCGGAACGGCTGCATCGCCGGTTCCGGCGGCGATTACCTGGTGTTCATCGACGACGATATTCTGCTGCACCCGGATTTTCTCGCCGATCACGAAACGGCCGCGAAAAAAGGTTTTTTCACCCAAGGCACGCGGGCGCTCTTGGACGAGGCGGCGAGCCGGAAAGCGCTGGCGGCGGACGCGTACTGGCCCGGCCTGTTCGAGCCGGGAATAGGCAACCGGAAAAACACCATCCGTTCGCCCTGGCTCGCACGCCAGTGCCTTCGCGAAGCGCAGGGCATAAAAGGCATCCGGACCTGCAACTTCGCCGTGTGGCGGGACGATTGCGTCCGGGTCAACGGGTTCAACGAGGAATTCGTCGGCTGGGGGCGGGAGGATTCGGAATTCGTCACCCGGCTGATGAACGCGGGCGTGCGGCGGCAAAATATCCGCTTCGCCGCCCTCGGCTGCCATCTGTACCATCCGCCCCGCTCGCGGGACGGTTTGGACAGGAACGATTCCCTTCTCGCCAAAACGGTGGAGGCGGGCGCGGTGCGCTGCGAACAGGGACTGAATTTGCACACGCACCAAAGCGCGCAGGGTTATCAGTTATTCAACTGAAGTTTTGCAAAGTGGCGATTAAACCGCCAATCGCCACTTTGCAAAAATCGTTTTTGCCTGGGCCGCAAGGGTTTTGATTTTTACAAACTGGGCATTCGGCGGTTTGAATGCCCAGTTTGCAAAACTTCAGTTATTCAACCCCATAACCTTCGCGCGCGCTTCGCGCTTGGGTTTGGCGTTTGTCCAAAACAAATTCGTTTTGGGTACGGAAGGCAACGGGTAAATGTACAGGAGCAAGTACGGCTTTTCCAAACGGAATTTGTTCCGCCTGTTCGACGCCATCGGCACCATGGCGCTGGGCGATTTGACCAAGCAGAGCATTCTCGAAGCGTGGAACGGCGGTGCGTTCGAGGAGATGAGGGTGAAGGTCCTGGCCGGGCGGGACGCCGTCCCGCTGTGCCGGCATTGCGATACCTTGGTGGACTGAATATGGTGGTGAACAAATACAATAATTTCAGAAAAGCGCTGTACCGGCTGTACGACCGGGTGCCGGCGACCAGGCTGCTGAAGCGCGCCTCCCTTCCGTTCAAGGTGCGGAAGCTCAGGAGCATTACCCGGACCCGGCTCCTCGAGTTGGAAGGCTACCATAACGCCACCGGCCTTCACCCGCTGTTCAGCCATGTCGAGATCGAAACGTTCAACCGCTGCAACGGCGAATGCGCCTTTTGCCCGGTGAACCGCCACATCGATCCGCGCCCCGCCGTGCGCATGAAGGAGGAATTGTTCCGCTCCATTATCGAACAGCTCCGCGAACTCGATTACCGGGGCAAGCTGTTCCCCTATTCGAACAACGAGCCGCTCCTCGATACCCGCATTTTCGATTTCATCGCCTATGCCCGCGAGCGTCTGCCCAAGGCGCAAATCCACCTGTACTCGAACGGCACGCTGCTGACGGCGGAAAAATACCGCCGGCTCGTCGGCTTGGTGGACAACTTCACCATCAACGACTATACCGACGATTTCCAGCTCCACCCCAACATCCGGGAAATCCACGAGCTGTCCATGGCCAACCCCGAATACAGGCGAAAAACCGTGGTGACGCTCCGCTACCGGCAGGAAGTGATGACCAGCCGGGGCGGCCAGGCGCCCAATAAAAAGGATATTCTCCACCGCACCCTGCGAGTCGGCTGCCTGCTTCCC
>JAVBRW010000099.1:0-5904 GCA_031547475.1 Planctomycetota bacterium | reverse complement strand
GATCGATCCCCAACTGCCGCGCGCGGTAGGAAACGACGCGGGGCGTTGTCCCGAGCCGCTCGGCGGCGCGGGTGACGTTGCCGTGGGTGGCGCGGAGGGCTTCCGTCAGAACGCTCCGCTCGAAATTGTCCACCATCGTCTTGTAGTCGAGCCGGAGCGGGCTTTCCTCCTCCTGCGGCAGGCGCAGACTGGCGGGCAGGTGCTCCGGGAGAATGGCCGGGCCGTTGGCGAGAATCACCGCGTGCTCCACGCAGTTTTCCAGCTCCCGCACATTGCCGGGCCACGAATGCCGGTTGAAAATCTCCAGCACCTCCGGGGAAATGGAGGTTATGGTTTTGCCGGCGCCGGCCGCGTATTTCGCGAGAAAATATTCGGCCAGGAGCGGCAGATCGGTCAAACGCTTCCGGAGCGGCAGCAGGTAGATAGGGAACACGTTGATGCGGTAGAACAAATCGCCCCGGAATTTGCCCTGTTTCGACAGGGCGAACAAATCGCGGTGGGTGGCGGCCACCACCCGGACGTCGACCCGGATGGTCTGGTTGCCGCCGACGCGCTCGAATTCGCGCTCCTGCAGGACGCGGAGCAGCTTGACCTGCATGAGGGGCGAGATGTCGCCGATTTCGTCGAGGAAAATGGTGCCGCCGTCCGCCTGCTCGAACCTGCCTTTCCGCGCCGCCACCGCGCCGGTGAAGGCGCCCTTTTCGTGGCCGAACAGTTCGCTTTCGATAAGGGATTCCGGGAGCGCCGCGCAATTGACGCGGATGAACGGCTTGTCCTTTCGCGAGCCCTGGTAGTGGAGCGCCCGCGCCACCAGCTCCTTGCCGGTGCCGGTTTCGCCGTTTATGAGGACGGTGGAGCGGCTGTCGGCGACCTGGGCTATCTGATCGAAGACAATCTGCATTTCCCGCGATTTGCCGATGAGGTTGCGGGGGCCGGACTGCTTCCGGAGTTCGTTCCGGAGCCGTTCGTTTTCGCTTCTGAGCGTTTCCTGCCGCTCCCGCATCATGCGCCGCGTCTTGATGGCCTGCGCCAGCATGGCGGCGACGACGCCGAGGAGCCGGGCGTCCTCGGCCAAATCCGCTTCCGCCTTCGGATCCCCGTCGACTGATATGGTGCCGAGAAGCTCTTTCCCGAGTATGACCGGCACGCAGATGAACGAGGCGTCGGAACCCTTCCGGATGCCGGTGCGGTTGAGGAACTCGGGGCAGCCGGCGATGGAGGGGATGACGGCCGCTTTGCCGGTTTCGGCCACCCGCCCGACCACGCCTTCCCCGAGGCTGTAGTGGCCGCGCCGCATTTGCTCGTCGGTCAGGCCGTCGGCGATGTCGATGGAAATCTCCCCCGCCTCCGAATCGAGGAGGGCGAGGGTGGCGTAGCGCATCCCGAGCGTTTTGCCGAGCAGGGACAGCACCTGCGGCATCGCCTTGGCCAAATCGTCCGACTCGGCCGACAGCTTGGCGATTTCGTTCAGGAGAGTCATTTCCCGGGCGTGGAGCGGGGTGTTGGGATGGGATGTCGTCATGGTGTCGTGGTTGCCTATTCCGCCTTTCGTCTGTCCCGCAAAACTCAATAATAATACCTGAATTGACATCACCCGTCAAACCGATATCATTACAGGGCCGGTTCATCCCGCCGCGTAGCCGGAGACGGATCCGTCCGCCTCCGGCGCATTGTGAACGCGCGGGCCGAACGGCTTCGTCCCGTTTTGCACTGGAGAACGCCATGAACGAAATTCTTGAGATACTGGAGAAAAACAGTCGGCGCACGCCGGCTGAAATCGCGGCCATGATCGGAAAAAGCGAAGCGGAAGTGGCGGCGGCGATCAGGGATTTCGAGGCGAAACACGTCATCGCGGCCTACACCACGCTCATCAACTGGGATCTGACCGACGGCGGGGAGCTGGTCACCGCGTTCATCGAGGTCAAGGTCACGCCGCAGCGCGAGCGCGGTTTCGACCGGGTGGCCGAGCGCATCTACAGTTACCCCGAAGTCAGCGACTGCTATCTCATGTCCGGCGGGTTCGATCTCGCCGTCATCATCGAGGGCAGGACCATGAAGGAAGTGGCGCTGTTCGTTGCCGAAAAACTGGCACCGCTCGAGTACGTGAACTCGACCGCCACCCACTTCGTACTCAAAAAATACAAAGACAAGGGGTTTGTCCTCGGCGCCCCGCCCGAGGACGACCGGGAGCAAGTGCAACTATGAATATGAACGATCTGCTGGTTCCCCGGGTGCGGAACCTTCCGCCGTCCGGCATCCGTCGCTTTTTCGACCTGGTCAACGAAATGAAGGACGCCATCTCCCTTTCGGTGGGAGAACCCGATTTCGTCACTCCCTGGCGCGTCCGCGAAGCGGGCATTTATTCGCTGGAGCAGGGCCACACCCACTATTCCCCGAACGCCGGCTTCATCCGCCTCCGCGAAGCCATCGCCGACTATCTCGACCGCTCGGTCGGCGTCGTCTACAATCCGAAAAACCAGATCATCGTCACCGTCGGCGGCAGCGAAGCCATCGATCTCGCCCTCCGGGCCCTTGCCGGCCCGGGCGACGAGGTGCTCATACCCGAACCGTGTTTCGTCTCCTACAAGCCGTGCGCCATCCTCGCCGGCGCCACGCCGGTGGTGATGGAACTGGAGGAAAAGGACAGTTTCAAGCTGACGCCCGAGAAGCTGTCCGCCGCCATCACGCCGAAAAGCAAGATACTGGTGTTCCCGTTCCCCAACAACCCGACCGGCGCCGTGATGGACGCCGAAGATATCGGCAAAATCGTCGACATCATCGTCAAAAACAACCTGATCGTGCTGTCGGACGAGATCTACGCCGAACTCAGCTACAACGGCCGCCACGTCTCCATCGCCTCCTTCCCCGGCATGTACGAGCGGACCGTGCTGATCAACGGGTTTTCCAAAGCCTACGCCATGACCGGCTGGCGCCTCGGCTACGCCTGCGCGCACCCCGACCTCATCGCCGCCATGTACAAAATCCACCAGTACGGCATCATGTGTTCTCCCACCACCGCCCAGTACGCCGGCATCGAGGCGCTGGACAACTGCGATCGGGAAGTGGCCGAAATGGCCCGCGAATACAACCGCCGCCGCAAAGTGATGGTGACCGGGTTCCGCGACGCCGGCCTCGACTGTTTCGAACCGTTCGGCGCCTTCTACGTCTTCCCCTCCATCCGGAAAACGGGGATGGGGTCGGTCGAATTCTGCGAAAAGCTTTTGCTGGAGGAAAAGGTCGCCGTCGTTCCCGGCGGCGCCTTCGGCGACTGCGGGGAAGGCTTTATCCGCGCCTGCTACGCCTATTCAATCGATAATATCAATATGGCGATGCAACGTATCAAAAGCTTTGCCGCCCGTCACCGGGGGTAAGGCGGACGGATAAGCCTCCATCCAGTTTTCCTTCTGGCTGGGGCGCGACGATCCGATTGTTCGAATTTTTGTGCTTTTGACCGCTCTCATTCGGGAGCGGTTTTTTTGGTAAAATTCCAAGTATTTGTTTAATGCACTTTGCATTTTTATGTATCGCGCAAAGGTTCTGTCATTTTATAACACAAATACTCGAATGCCGATGGAAGAAGTGCGCACCCGCCGTTCACTTGGCGGGATGTTATGACAACTTCTTGACTAACTCAAACGCGTTATGTATATTATATGAATTTATATGATTTACTTTGTCGATAAAGTATCGAGGGCTTTTTTCTTGTTGCGGGATTCTGTCGGGAGTGATGTCATGTCTCTTAGAGCTAAGTTGTATATTTCGTTTTCGGTTATGATTCTCATGGTGCTTGCGATCAGCGTTGCATCCCTGTATACGTTTACTACCACGGCGAATCGGATCGAAACCACCAAAGATCAGGTCCAGTATGTCGACCGGGAGCTGATTCCCGAGTCGAACATCTTTTCCCGGATATCGACCATCATCGCCTCCGCCGGTCTCCGCTTTTACGCGTATTCCTACAATGCCTTCGACAGCGATTTCTCCAAGGGCGAAGAAAATGTCAAGGCGACCCGGCAGGAACTGGCGGCGATGGAGGATTTGCTTGCCAAGGCGGCGCCGGACCATCTGCCCGCCGCCAGGAAAAACGTGCCCGAGATCAAGGGCCAGTTGGCGGCCCTGGACGCCAAGTCGAACGAACTGAAGAACTGCATTGACGGCATGGGCAAGTACAGGGACGACGTGAACGCCCGCATCGCCAACATGGACCGCATCGAGAACGAACTCCTGAAGGAGATGATGGACGATCTGAAGAATTCGTTCCTCGCCGGCAACGAAAAGGGGGAAATCGCGCCGGTGGTGCAGCGCCGGCTCGATCGGGTGCAGGTTCTTGACGAATTGTCCGACGCGCTGACCGACGGCCAGATGCTGTATTGGGAGGCGCAAAGCAATTTCGGCGAGGCGGCGGACAAGATTTTCCGGAAATCCATCGCCATCATGAACCAGACCGCCGACAAGGCCCAGGCGTATCTTGAATCGCCCGCCATCGGCACCCGGGAATCGACCAAGGAATCGTTCCGGAACCTGGTGGCGGAAATCCGCGCCTATTCCAAAAGCATCGCCGGGATGGCCAACGCGTGGAAGGAATCGGATCGCATCACCGGCGAAATCAGCGCCATTTCCGCCACCGTGACCGCCGCCGCCACCACCATGTCGGGCGTCGCGGCCGAATCGGTCCTGAAGCAAACCGGCGCCATCGCCGACGCCACCGTCCATATCGATGCCACGGTCGACAGTTCGGCCAAGGTATCCTGGATAATCGCCGTTCTTTCGCTCATGATCGGCGTTCTCCTCGCCATCTTCATCACTCGCAGCATCACTCTGCCGATCAACCTGGTTATCGAGCGCCTGTCCGGCGCGGAAAAGGCGCTGGCCAACGCTTCGTCCCAGGTGGGCGAGGCGGCCCACGAACTGGCCGACGGCTCGAGCGAGCAGGCCGCCGCCATCGAGGAGACGTCGTCCGCCCTCGAGCAGATGTCGTCCATGACCCGCCAGAACGCCGACAACGCCACCCTGACCAACACCAAGACGCAGGCGACCGCCAAACTGGTGGCGGAAGGCTCGGCCAGCATGCAGGAGATGTCCGGCGCCATGGCGGAAATCAGCGACAAGTCGGACAGGATCAGCCAGATCATCAAAACCATCGAGGACATTTCCTTCCAGACCAACCTCCTCGCCCTGAACGCGGCGGTCGAGGCGGCCCGCGCCGGCGAGGCGGGGAAGGGTTTCGCCGTGGTGGCGGACGAGGTGCGGAACCTGTCGCAGCGTTCCGCCCAGGCGGCCCGCGACACGTCGGATCTGATCAACAGCTCGGTGGAAAGCGTCAGGAACGGCAGCGCCATCGTCCAGAAGTTGTCGAACGCCTTCGCCGGCATCGAGAACGGCACCAGCGACATCGGCAACCTTATCCACCAGATCGCCAATGCGACGAACGAGCAGGCCCAGGGCGTCGATCAGGTCAACACCGCCATGGCGCAGATGGACAAGGTGACGCAGCAGAATTCCGCCAACGCCGCCACCACCGCCTCCTCCTCGACCGAACTCGGGGAGCAGGTGACCGAGCTGCAGAGCGATATCAATCTGCTTCTCGGCATCGTTTTCGGCCGGAAGGCGGGCGGCCGGCGGCGGCTCGGCGGCAAGACCGGCGGCGGGCCGGGCGGAAATGCCGGCCGCAACGCCGGCCGCGTCGCCGCCGGCGGCCGGGGCAATCGCATGCTCCCGGGACCGTCTTCCATGGTTGTCAAACCGGACAACGTGATTCCGTTCGACGATGAATGAGGCGGTGACGAATCCTGTGACAACGGAAAAACGGCGTCGCCATAGGGGCGACGCCGTTTTTCCGTTGTCACAGGATTCGTCAGATGGTTAGTGCATTGGACAGATGCGATTGGCATCTATTCTTTAGCT
>JAVBRW010000226.1:0-5068 GCA_031547475.1 Planctomycetota bacterium | reverse complement strand
ATTGGTTTTGGACAAACGTAAATCCCAAGCCCAAAGCGCGCGCGAAGGTTATGGGGTTGAATAACCGAAAACCATACGCGCTTTGGTATATACAAAGTCGGGATGTCATTATCCATTCCGGCGATGCGAATAAAAGGCTGGGAATTCGCAACCGGCTTTTCAACGCATTTCGCGATAACGATGTTCCGTCACCTTTTTGGGAAACGAATGCGTGCGCCCATGAGTGAAGACAGCGAAGGCGAGGCCGATATCTGCGACGAGCCAACCCTTGAGAATTCCGTCGGCACGAGCGAGATTCTCACCCTGTGGGGTGAGGCGCTGAATAACGTCGACACGCAGGATTCGGGCGCCACGCTGGGCGGTCCCGATTTCGACGTGAACCAGACGATGTCGAGCACCGATCTTCCCCGTTTCCGCAGTGATTCCGATTCCCATTCCGGCGATTCGGCCATAATGCCCAACGGCAAAATATCCTTTTCCGTCAACGCCGCCCGCGTCGGCATCAATCGCATGAGCGTCCGCATGGAGGACGGCCAGGTCCAGGACGGCGACTTCATCATCAGGAATCAACTGGGCAGGGGGGGGATGGGGATAATTTACTCCGCCCGTCAGAACAGCCTCGATCGCGAAGTGGCGGTGAAAATGATCTCGCCCGGCCTGGCCGGCCGCCCCGATGTCAGGCAGAAGTTCATTTCCGAAGCGTTGGTGACCGGGCAACTCGAGCATCCGAACATCGTGCCTGTCTACGAACTGGCCAGCACGACGGCGGGCAACCTGTTTTACGCCATGAAGGAGGTCGGCGGCAAAAGCTGGGCAAGCGCCATCCATTCCCTGCCGCGGCGGGACAACATCCTCATCCTCCTCAAGGTTGCCGACGCCGTCGCTTTCGCCCACGCCAAAGGCATAATCCACCGCGATCTGAAGCCGAGCAACGTCATGCTGGGCGATTTCGGCGAAGTGGTGGTCATGGATTGGGGTGTCGCCGTCGGGCTGTCGGAGGACGCCAAGGCGGAGCCGCTCACCGCGTCCAACGCCGTTGCCGGCACGCCCGCCTACATGGCTCCCGAAATGGCGCGCGGCATGCTGGACCGCATGGGCATCGCTTCCGATATCTATCTGTTGGGCGCCATCCTGTTCGAAATAGTCTCGGGGCAGCGGCCGCACGCGGGCGAAAACCATGTTCTCCGCCTCAAGGCGGCGGCGGAAAACGCCATCGTCCCGCACGATCCGGACGACGAGTACATCAAGGTCGCGCTGAAGGCGATGGCGACCGGTCCGGCCGACCGCTACGCCACGGTCAAGGAGTTGCAGAACGCCATTCTCGAGGTCGGCGCGCACCGCGAAAGCATCATCCTGTCCGAGGACGCGGCCGCCTCCCTGCTGCGGGCGGAGGAGGGAGGCGATTACGGCAACTACGCGCAGGCCCTATACGCCTACCGCGAGGCAATCAAGCTGTGGCCGGGCAACGCCGCCGCCGTCCGGGGCGAAATCGATGCGGCGAAAAAGTATGCGGCCTGCGCCTTCTTCAGGGAAGATTTCGATCTCGCGCTCGATATTCTCGCCCGCCACGACGATGCGGAGACCGGGGAAATGATCGCGCGGGTGTCGAAGGCGAAAGCGCAGGCCAAGGCCAAGGCGCGCCGGGTGCGGATTCTTACGGCGGTGGCTTTCGGCTTGGCGGCGGTGGTGGTGCTGATACTCGCGTTCGCCGGCATTGTCATTTCCGACCGCATGGACAAGGAGCGCGAAGCGAAGGAGTCGGCCCTGGATGCGCTCAGAGATCGCGAAGTGGCAATGGAACGCCTGCGGCAGGAAATCGACGAGCGGGAGGCGGCCCAGCGCGAAAAGGAAAAGGCGGAAAGCGCGCGGCAGGCGCTGGTGGCGGAACTGACCCGCAAAGGCTATCTCGAGGACGACGCCTGGTGGGTGTTCAGCCCGGGCGAGGCGCAGGCCATGCAGGCGGCCGACGCCATGATATGGGAAACGCCCATCGTCATGGGGATCGACCTGGACGAAAGATCCCAGCTGTCCCTGTCCCTGGTTCCATCGGGCGAATTCGTCATGGGAAGCCGCCCCCGCGACATGCTCCGTTCCGCCGACGAATTCCTCCACCGGGTGAAGCTGAACACGCCGTTCTATATGAGCTGTCAAGAATTGACGCGGGGGCAATGGCAGGCCATCATGGGAAGGGAGCAGGTGGAGGATCTGCTTGTCGACATTCCGGAGTTCACCACTCCCGAGGAATTGACCAGCGTCGTCCGCGCCCAGGAAAAGCTGTGGGGCTGGCGCGCCAGGCACTTGGCGGACACTGAATTCGACCAGCCCGCCACCGGAATTTCGGCCCGCGAAGTCGAAGAATTGTTCCTGCGCAAGGCGCAGCGTTTCGCCCCCAAGGGCTGGCGGTTCGATCTGCCGACCGAGGCGGAATGGGAATTCGCCTGCCGGGCGGGAACATCCACCCAGTTTTTCACCGGCGATATGGACGATGCCGGATTCGAGCTTCCCGGCTGGACGAGCGAAAACAGCGGCCTGTCCCTGCACCAGGTCGGTAGCCTGCGGGCCAATCCCTGGGAATTGCAGGATATGCACGGCAACGTCGGCGAAATGGTCAAGGACTACTACTCGGTCGATTATTACCTGAACGCGCCGATCGAGGATCCGGTGAACCTGGCGGAAAACGACTACCGGGTGTTCAGGGGCGGCACCTACCTGCACGCTCCCAGCCGCTGCCGCAGCGCCGGCCGGGGGAAAGTGCTTATGGACAACCGTTCGCAAGTCGTCGGGTTCAGGCTGGTGCTGCGAAAGGAATAGGGGGGAAGAGCGGCGCCATGCCGTTTTCGCGGAATTCGGGGCATGCGGCCGGTTTTGAGAGGTTTCCTTCAGGTTCCCTTTACCACACCACCTCCCTGAGCGCCTTTTCCAGTTCGCCGCAGTCGGCGAAACGGTCGAGGGGAACGGGCGCCAGGCATTTGGTCACCACCGAGGCCAAGCTGTCCGGCATGGGGATGTTCCATTTGCGGAGGGGGATGAGCAGGGCGCTGCTGACCGCTTTCAGCTTGTCGCCGCCGGAAAAGTCGTACGGCCCGTGGCTGGTGAGCATTTCGTAGAGGGTGGCGCCGACGCTGAACACGTCGCTGTACGGTTTGGCGTCGCGGAAATTGGTCAGTTGCTCGGGCGGCATGTACGCCATGGTGCCGCCGCCGGCGCAGGAGCCGGTGTGGCCGGACGCTTCGGAGTTGTCGAAATGCTTGGCCAGGCCGAGATCGCTGATTTTGACCTGCCGGTTGTCGTCGCCGCCAAGCAGGATGTTCTGCGGCTTGATGTCGCGGTGGATAATGCCGAGCCGATGGGCGTGGGCCATGCCGGAAGCGATTTGCAGCGCCAGGCGGTGCGCTTCGCGGGGCTGGAGCATATTGCCGGGCGCGTTGTCGAGAAGGCGCGACAAATCGCCGCCGCCGACGAATTCCAGCACAAGGTAGATCATATCCTTGACGGTCGTGCCGGAATCGTGGAATTTGACGATGTTCGGGTGCTCGATCTTCTTGGTTACCTCGATTTCGCGGTGGAAATTGATCATCATCTTGTCGCTTGCCAGGGTGCCGGGATGCATGGTCTTGATCGCCACCCTGAGGCCGTCGGCTTTGCGGCGGGCCTGGTAGACCATCCCCATCCCGCCCGCACCGACAATGCCTTCGATGCGGTAGCCGGGAATCTGGTGGGCGACGGAATCGACGGGAAATTCCGTCCACGAATCCTGCAAGGGCGGATTGGCCGCGTCGTTCCGCACCCTTCGGAGCAGGCTGCTGTCGACGCTTCCCGCCGTCTCGTTGGACGAGATGAGGACGGACAGGGCGGTGTCGCCAATCTTGATCATGTCGCCGTTGGAGACGATATACGGATCGGCCATCTTGAGCTGGGCCTTGCCGCCGTAGTGGCGCCCGTTCAATTGCAGACCGTTCCGCGAGTCCAGATCCTGCAATGTCACGGTCGACCCGCCCACGCGCAAACGCGCGTGGCGGCGGCTGACCAGCGGATCGAAATCGAGCCGGCACTGACAGGCGGGGCCGCGTCCGATAATGACCTCTCCCGGCTGATCGAAGGATAAAACGTGCGCTTCATCCGTGGGACGTATCACCACAATGCGTACAATCATGCAATCCCTTGCGTTGTTGAGCGAAACGGCATTCTTCGGTTGGCAAAGAGTATTATACCGTCACAACCCTCTAATTCAAGTGTTTGGTTGTGCTGTAAGAACGAATAAACCAATAAAAAATGTTTATTTTCTATAAAAAAGTATTATTTCCCGGAATGTGTCCGGTTTTATGTATATTTTCAGAAAGGGAGAACATTGATGCGCGAAAAAATAGAACAACTCTTGAAATACGATACTCCTTCCATCACCAACGTTACCGCCACCTATCCGGCGGACAAGACAAATTGCCTCGGGTTGTATCATCCGTGGGAGGGCAGGTGGTACACGGATCAGACATTGAAATGCATGTTTCCCGAGCTTGGACGTCGGGCGGGTTATGTGGTAACCGTTGTTTACGGGATGCCGGACCCGACTTTTGATCGGCTGGGTTTCGGCGATGTTCTCAAAGCCATCGAAGCGGCGCCCAAGCCGGTCATTCTGGCGGTGAAGCAGAATCTTCCCGAGCATATCAAGCGCATCAACGGCTTGCTCGGCGGCAACATGATGACCGCTTTCAAATCGGCCGGCGTGGTGGGCGTCATGTCGGACGGGCCGTCCCGCGACGTTGACGAGATCCGCCCGATGGAGATGCAGTACATGTTGACCGGCGTCACGCCCGGCCACGGCTATTTCCAGGTGCAGGCGGTCAACGTGCCTGTCGACATTTGCGGCATGGACGTCGCGCCCGGCGAAATTGTCCACATGGACGAAAACGGCGCCACCAAATTCCCCGCCGCCTACCTGGACGAAGTGCTGGTCCGCGCCGAACGCCTGCAGAAGATCGAGCAAAAGCGCCAGAAACTGATGCGCGAAACCACCGATATCAAGGAAATCGCGAAAATTATGCAAGGGTTGTATGACTGACAATGCATAATT
>JAVBRW010000458.1:0-8063 GCA_031547475.1 Planctomycetota bacterium | reverse complement strand
GGCGGAAGCGGCCGGCCGGCCGGCCGGCACCATCGTCTCCTTTCCCGCCGATTCCCAGCCGCAGCTCGACCGCGCGCTGCTGCGGGCGCTCGCCCTGCGGGGAATCCGGCTGGACCGCCTGTGTTCCGAGGGCGAGCCCGGCACCTGGTATCTGAGTACCCTGGGCGTGGATCCGGGTTTTCGCGGCCGCGGCATCGGTTCCGCCCTGATGGCGGCGGCCGAGGATTTGGCCAGGGCGGGAAAATATGCCCGGTGCTCCCTCCTGGTCGACAAGGAAAAAGACAGGGCGCGGAAATTGTACGAAAAAAGAGGCTATCGCGCGGCGGGCGAAACGACGATTGCGCGAACCGTGTATTTCCGCATGGTCAAGGATGTGTGAGGCGCGGTTCTACGGATCGACCACCGCCGCCACGTGCCGGTGGAAACCGTTCGGGCCGTTTTCCACTTTCACGATATAGGCCGACTTCAGCGATCCCTTCTTCCGATCGATGGTGATGGCGCCGGAAGCGAGCGGAAAATTCCTGATTTTGTACAGGCCCTCGACGATTTGGCCGCGTTCGCGCCCGTTCCGCGCCGCTTCGACAACCAGCGCCAATGCGTCGTAGCCGAGCGCGCTGGCCGGCTCGGCCTGCAACTCGTTCGAGCGGTCCAGGAGGGACATGAACTCGCGCATCGCCGGCGTCCCGGCCTCCTCGTCCATCGCGCCGATGTGGTAGGAGCCGTCGAGGTTGCGGCCGGCCGACAGCAGCAGGGTTTCGTGCTGCCAGGCGTCGCCGCCGCAAAACACGGGATGGAAATCCACGCCCAGCGACTGCCGGATTATCGACGCCACCTCCTCGGGATAGCCGGGAAGCAGGACCAGTTGCGCCCCGCTCGCCTTGACCCGTTCCAAAATCCCCGTGAAATCGAAGAATTCGGCCTCCCGCAAATCCGTGTCGTACACCAGATCGGCGCTGATTTCCCCCGTGATCGACGTCCATTCCCGAAGGAAGGAGCGGGTGATGGAACGGGAATACTCGAACCGCTTGTTCATGATGATGGCGACGCGGTTGAGGCGCAAGTTGTCGCGCATGAATTTGGCCAGCGCCTCGCCCTGGAAATCGTCGTCGAACAGCAGGCGGAAGCCGGTGTCGCCATTCACGCCGATTTTCGGACTGGTGGCGGAGGGCGTAATCACCGGGAGGCCGAGCGGCCGCGCCACCTCCAACATGGCCAGGGTCGCGCTGGAGGTGACGGAACCGATGACGGCGGAGACGCCGGCGTCGGCCAGCCGCCGGACGTTCCGGACCGCGATCCGGTCGTCGCTCTCGTCGTCCAGGACAATCGATTCCAGACTGAATTCGCGGTCGGGGCGGGCGTTGTAATCGTCGAGCTTTATGCGGATGCCGGCCAGGTAGGCGCGGCCGAGCATGCTGAATTCGCCCGACAGCGGCAGGCACACGCCGAAACGCAACGTCTCCGGCTCGCCCGCGCGAACCGGAGACGTCAATGCGGCACAAAGGAGGAACGCCAAAAAACCAACCCTCGCGGGACTGCACATGGCTCGGCTCCAGCGTTCGGCCAGAAATTATTTCTTTTTCGTCACGCCGAACACTTTCGGCCTGGTCAGATTGTCAATCAGCGGCACGCAGGTGTTCATGAACAGGATGGCGTAGCACACGCCCTCCGGATAGCCGGCGAACAGGCGGATAAGCATGGTCACGCAGCCGCAGCCGATGCCGAACGCGATATGGCCGTTCCGGGTTAGCGGTTTCGTCACCATGTCGGTGGCCATGAAGAACGCCCCGAGCATCAGGCCGCCGGCGCCGAGGTGGACGAGCCACGGACCCTGGAACCATTCGGTGAAAACGACGGCGCCGTCCAGCTTGTACGGATGGGGCAGGACGAAGCCGAGGACGGCGACGGTGCCGATGAAGAAAACCGGGATTTCCCAGTTGACGATCTTGCGGTAAATCAGGAAAAGGCCGCCGAAGACGAGGAGGATGGCGGACACTTCGCCGATGGTGCCGCCCTCGACGCCGAACCAGGTGTAGAGGATGTCGGCCCAGACCGGGGCCAGCGCCTCCGGAACGCCGCCGGCCGCGTCGGCCGAGGTCATGTGCATGCGGGAAAGGGCGGTGGCGCCGGTCATGACGTCGACTCCCCGATCGATCGAGGCGGACATGCTCGCCCCGGTGACCACGTCCGGCACCGCCTTGATGCGGGCGGAAATCTGTTCGAACGTGCCGCCGAGGTCGTAGACGATGTTTTGCCACCATTTGCCGGCGAAGCCGAGATGGGGCCACTCCCCGGACATCATCCGGTCCGGCATGCTCACCTGCATGAAGGCGCGGGCGAGAAGGGCCGGGTTCCAGACGTTGTGTCCGAGGCCGCCGAACGCCTGCTTGGCGATGCCGATGGCGAAAACGCCGCCGAGGGCGGCCGACCACCACGGGAGGTTCGGCGGGCACACCGCGGCCAGCAGCAGGCCGGTGACGACGGCGGAGCCGTCGCGAACGGTGTTTGGCCTTCCCCGCCACCAGACCAGCACGCTTTCGGTGACGACGCAGGCGGCGACCGACGACACGATGGGCACCAGAACATGCCAGCCGAAAACGAGGAGGGCCCAGACAAGGGCCGGAGTCAACGCCGCGCAGACGGTGAACATGATCCGGGAGGTGCTGTCCGGATCCCTGACGTGCGGGGAGTTGTTGACGTTGAACAGTATTTTTTCTTCTGCTTCTGCCGACATGTTCAGCTTTCCTATTGGTTAAAATGCTCGTGATCCGCCGTTATTTCACCGCCATCTGTTTCTTGCGGTTGATCTCCGCCTTTTCCATGCGGATCCATTGGACAATGGGGCGCTTGGACGGGCAGACGTAGCTGCAGCAGCCGCATTCGATGCAGTCGCGCGCGTTGTATTCCTCCGATTCCGCCAGCAGGTTGGCTTCGCCGTAGTTCGACAGCGTGCAGGGGAGCAGGCCCATCGGGCACGCCTCGATGCAGCGACCGCAGCGGATGCAGGGGTTGTGGTCGTAGGCGGCCGGGTCGGTGAGGGCGGTGATGCCGTTCGTCCCCTTGGTGATGGCCCATTCGAGATCGCGCATGGGCATGCCCATCATGGGGCCGCCGACGACCAGCTTTTTGGTCGCCTTGGCGTCGAATTCGCATTCGGCCAGCAGGTGCTGGGACATGGTGCCGATGCGGACCCACAGGTTGGCCGGCTTTTTGACGCCCGGGCCGGTGACGGTGACCACGCGCTCGGTCAGGGGGTGGCCGTAGCGGCAGGCGTCGTGGCAGGCGTAGACCGAGGCGACGTTGTGGACCAGCACGCCCGCGTCCATCGGCAGGCAGCCGGACGGCACCGTGCGGCCGGTGGTGGCGTAGATGAGCTGCTTTTCCGACCCTTGCGGATAGCAGACGGTCAGGCCGACGATTTCGACGTTCGGGAGGGAAAGCCGTTCCTTCGCCGCCTTCATGACGCCGATGGCCCTGTCCTTGTTGTTTTCGATGCCGACGACGATTTTCTTGGCGCCCACCGCCGTGGCGGCCAGCATGGCCCCCCGGAGGATTTCCTCGGGGCGCTCGGTCATCAGGCGGTCGTCGGCGGTGAGGTAGGGTTCGCACTCGGCGCCGTTGAGGATGAGGGTGTCCATCGGCTTTTCCGGCGGCGGCGTCAGCTTGACGTGGGTCGGGAAGGTGGCGCCGCCCATGCCGACGATGCCCGCCTCCTGCACCAGCTTGCGGATTTCCTCGGCCGTCAATGCGTCGAGGTCGTGTTCCTTGATTGCGTCCGGGTGCCATTCGTCCAGGCCGTCGTTCTCGATTTTCAGCGCGTCGACCAGGAAGCCGAGGGGATGGCGGAGCTGCACCACGCCCTTGGCGACGCCGGACACCGACGCGTGGGCGGGCGCCGAGACGAAGCCCTGGCTGTCCGCGATGCGCTGTCCCCGCAGCACCCTTTCGCCGATTTTCACCTTGGGGGCGGAGGGCTTGCCGATGTGCTGGGAAAAGGACACGGCCACGAACGGCGGCTTCGGCGCCGGCCGGAGCGGCAGTTCACTGGTTGCGTCCTTGTTTTCGGGCGGATGGCAGCCGCCCTGGAAAAGTGCCTTGTGTGTCATGTGGAACTCCAATCGAGGATTTCATGATTTAAGATTTAAGATTGTAGATTTAAGATTTATTCCCGTATTGGCGCTTATTTGAGAAAACAAATCTTAAATCTGCAATCTACAATCTTAAATAATCAATAACTGTCCACCCTGCCGTCGGTCAGCGTTTCCCCGGGGATGGAGGCCGCCAGGTTTTCCGGCCAGTCCGGCTTGCCTTCGCGGGCGGGGCGCAGGTTGACGATGACCTGGTGCGGGCAGACGTCGACGCATTTGCCGCAGCTTATGCATTTCGTGTAGTCGATTTCCGCCAGGTTGTTCGGTACGGTGATGGCATTGACCGGGCAGATTTTTTCGCACTTTTTGCAGGAGATGCAGGCGTGGGCGCAGATTTTGTTGGCCATGGCGCCCTTGTCCCGGTTGTGGCAGAGGACGTGGATGACCTTGTCGATGGGGTCGACGCGCATGAGGTTTCGGGGGCAGGCGACGACGCATTTCTTGCATCCGGTGCAGAGATCCTCGTCGACCACCGGCCGCTTGTCGGGCCCGAGGGTGATGGCGTTGAAAGGGCAGGAAAGCTTGCAGTCGCCGTAGCCGAGACAGCCGTAGCGGCAGTCGAGCCAGCCGCCGCCCAGGCCGAACAGCGAGGCGCCGCGGCAGGTCTGGATGCCGGAGTAGACGGCGACCGTCTTGACGTTTTCGTGCTGGCAGTGGCAGAGGGAGACGGAGCGAGCCCGGTTCTCGACGGCGACGCCGAGGATCTTGGCCAGTTCCATGCCGACCTTGATGCCGCCGGGGGCGCACAGGGTGGGGTCGGCGCCCTTGAGGGCGACGGCCTCGGCGTAGCCGCTGCAGCCGGCGTAGCCGCAGCCGCCGCAGTTCACGCCGGGGAGCGCGGCGTTGACGAGCGCGACTTTCGGATCCACCTCCACGGCGAAGCGCCGCGAAGCGTAGGCCAGCACGAGGGCCAAAAGTCCCCCGAGCCCGACCATGGCGATGAAAGCAATCATTTTTTTTCCTTGTGGGCAACGAATCAATTCACAATTCACGATTCACAATTCACAATTTTCTTTTCACAATCGTTTGGCTGAAATAATTGTGAATTGTGAATTGTGCATTGTGAATTGTTCATACTATTCCCGTGAATCCGAAAAACGACAGCGCCATGCCCGCCGCCGCCAGGAAGGCGATCGGGATGCCGCGGAGCGCCTTCGGGATCGGCGCCAGTTCGAGGCGTTCGCGGATGCAGGCCATCAGGTAGAGGGCGAGGGTGAAGCCGACGCCGCCGAAAATCCCGAGGGCGGTGTTTTTGGCCAGCGCTTCCGGCAGGGACAGGGCGGCATAGTCCACCATGCGCATCTGGGTCGAGCCGAGGACGGCGCAGTTGGTCGAGATGAGCGGCAGGTAGATGCCGAGCGCCTGGTACAGGCCGGGCGCCACTTTTTTCATGACGATTTCGACGAACTGCACGAGCGCCGCGATAATCAGGATGAAGGTGATGATGTCGAGGTATTGGTCAAGCCCGTTGGGGATGAGGAGCATCTTGTAGATGAGCATGGTGCAGAAGCACGACAGCCCCATGACGAAGATGACAGCCAAGCCCATGCCGACGGCGGAATCGCGCTTCTTCGAAACGCCGATGAAGGGGCAGATGCCGAGGAATTGGTTGAGCACGAAGTTCTGGACAAACACCATGCCGAACATCAGGGTGAGATAGTCCCTCATTTCTTCTTAATCCTCCGCTGCTGGCGAAGCAAGGCCAGGTAGTTGAAAAATGCCATCAGGAGACCGAGGGTGAGGAACCCGCCGGGCGCCAGGATGAATATGGTCTGGGTGTACGGCGCCAATCCGTCGGCGTAGGGGATGCCGAGTATGCTGCCGTTGCCGAGCGTTTCGCGAATGCTTCCGAGGAGGACGAGGGCCAGGGTGAAGCCGATGCCCATGCCGACGCCGTCGGCGACGGACGCGGCCGGCCCGTTCTTGCTGGCGAACGCTTCCGCGCGGCCGAGGATGATGCAGTTCACCACGATGAGCGGCAGGAAAATGCCCAGGGCCGCCTTGAGGTCGGGGAAATAGGCGGCCATGATCAGCTTCACCAGGGTGACGAAGGTGGCGATGACCACGATGAAGATGGGGATGCGCACTTCGTCCGGCACCTGTTTCTTGATAAGCGATATGATCAGGTTGGAGCAGACCAGGACAAAGGTGGAGGCCAAGCCCATGCCTATCGCCTTTTCCACCGAGGTGGTGACGGCGAGCGTCGGACACATGCCAAGCACAATGACGAAGATCGGATTTTCCTTGAAAATCCCCTTGGTGAGCTCTGCTAGCAATTTCATGCTGGGCCCCTAACCGCCGCAATGACGTGAATTATACCGAAAACGAAAGTACAAAAAGGAAATCCGGCCGTAGCCGGAACTGTTATGTTTTACTCCGGTCGGGAAAAAAATCAATCAAAAAGAGCCGCCGCCGTGCCACTCTCCCCTGATGGTGGCACCGTCCGGCACGTCCGCGAACACATTTGCCCCGTTATAAACGATTGCCCCGGATCCTATGCGAACCCGCATATAAATTGTCGCGCCCATGCCGACCACGCTGTCCTCCCCCACCTTGACGCCGCCGGCCAGCAATGCGCCGGGCGCAATGTGGACGTTCGTGCCGATTTCGCAGTCGTGCGACACCACCGCGTTCGAGTTGATTATGCAGGCATCGCCGATCCGGGCCAACGAACCGATTAAACCGCCGCCCATCACCTGCACGCCCCGCCCGATGCTTGCCTGGCGGTTGACCAACGCTTTTGGGTGGACTATGGCCGGGAATGCGTGTCCAAGCGCCAGCAGTTCGCGAAAATGCCTGCCCCGATCCGCCTGGCTCCCCGAAATGCCGTAGGCCAGCACCAGGTTCGGCATGCCGGACCGGCGCAGTTTTTCCAGATACGAATTATCTCCCAGCACGGGATGGCCGGCAATCAGCGTTCCCGGTTTGGCATAGGTGTCGATTATGCCGAAAATGCGCAGTTTTCCTTCGAGTTCGATTATATCCACGCACTCCCGGCAATGCCCGCCGCCCCCGAGCAGCACGACCGCGTCCGCGTCGGGCGCCGCAATGCCGGTGGCGCCGGCCGATCCGGCCAGGGCGTTTTCCACGTCCGACTTTTTCACCAGCGAAAGGCGGGCGAACGCGTCCAGGGGCAAACCGCTGGCGCGGAACAGTTCCCATGCCGCGCGGGAAAAGCGGCTGTCCGGTTCATCGGGCGGGGCGGACGGTTTCGCGCCGAGCCCGTCCGTCCGCTCCGCCGTGGCCGTCTGCGGCGGCGGAGCGGGCGAATCGGCGATATGGCCGAAAACGCCGCCCACTTTCACCGTATCGCCGGCGGCGAAATCGGGCCGGAAAAACCCGTCCGCCGGGCTGACCAGGGTGAATGCGGCCTTGGACGTTTCCAGTTCCGCCAGCGGCTGGCCCTTGGCCACAATCTGGCCGGGATCGGCCAGCAGCGCGGCGACCACGTAGGCGTCGTCGTTCACCAGTTCCTTGGGAATGGCAATCGGGAGCATGTCGGCCTATTGTTCCATTTGGCGGAAACACATGGGCAGGTTCTTCAGCCCCAGGTGCCTTTCGACGCATTGGCAGCAAATGCCGTGGCGCGGGCACTCGGTTTTGGGGCATGTGCAGCGGCCATTGTTCATTTCATGATTGGGGCACGGCTTGAATTCTTCGCTCACGGTTTTCTCCTTGCGTGTGGCGGAATGCGGCATTTTACAACAAAACCGGCTGCGGGGGAAGGGGGATTATGGGGGCGTACCTCGGGAATTCGGGGACATGTTGGAATGGCGCTGAAATAAGGTCGGAGATTCGTAACATATTGCGTGTGGGGAGGTTTGGAAGCCACCCCCTCTCCCCGACCCTCTCCCCCTCTCGGGGGCGAGGGAGAACGCCAGGCGGAACGAAAAGACAAAACGCGTTGTCTTTCCCGCA
>JAVBRW010000077.1:0-4883 GCA_031547475.1 Planctomycetota bacterium | reverse complement strand
GCGCGCAGCCGCGCGACGATGGCGGCGGGCGAGTCCGCCTCTTCCATCCAGCGTTCGAACACGTCCTCGCCGAGGCCTTCCCCGCACGAGGCGACGAGGATGACGATGCCGCCGTCCCTGACCGCGAATTTGGCGTTGTCCAGCGCTTTCTGCGACTGGTAGAGGTTGATGTCCTTGGGGTGGCCGCCGGCGGAGGAGATGACGATGTCCGCCTTTTTGTCGATATGCGCCTTGTAGACGGCGTCGATGTGCCGGACGCCTTCGCGTTGCGCTTCGACGTAGTGGCCGGCCACGGCATGGATGATGTTCCGCTTCTCGTCCAGCACGACGTTCAGGATATAGTCGATGCCGACCACCCCGGCCGCCTCCTCCATGTCGCGGCGCAGCAGGTTGTCCGTTTCGCCGGAGCAGGAGTCGGGGCGGGTCATGAGCGAATGGTTGGCCTGGATGGTGGCGCGGGACGAAACGCCGGGCATGATCGCCTTGGCGCCGCCGGAGTAGCCGGCGACGTAGTGCAGTTCGATATTGCCGAGGCAGATGCGGCGGTCCGCCTTGCGCACCGGTTCGAACACGTCCACCGGCGTGCCGTTCAGCCCGGTTTTGCCGAGGCGGACGGTCCGGAGCGGATCGGAGTCGGTGCAGCGGATGCGGCGGTAGACTTCCTCTCCCACCAGCCGTTTCTTCTCCTCTTCGGTGTGTCCGCGATGGATGCCGCGGCCGAAGAATATTTCGATGTCCGCGTCGGGAATGCCCGCCTCGCCCAATTCGCGCAGGACGTGGGGCAGGACGACGGCGCTCGGCATGGGGCGGGTGATGTCGCTGGTGACGATCGCCACTTTCTCGCCCGGCCTGACGATATCCCGAAGGCGGGGCGTGCCGATGGGATTGGCCATGGCGCGTTGGATGAGCGCGTCTCCCGATCCGGCCGCCGCCGGCGGTTTGGGCATCAGCACCGCCGCCACATTGGCGTCGGGCAGCGTGGCGGTGACGGTTCTTTTTCCCAGTGCGAAAGACAGGTCCATAATTCCGGCTCCTGAAAAGGAAACCATTTGCGCAAGATCGGCACATGTGTGCGGAACAGACAACGCGTAGCCGGTGTGCCGCACGCGCCTTTTTCAAAGCAGGGAAAAATAATTTTAAAGTGGTATGACCAATATGATCATGTCTTTACTATATCTCATACCAATTGATAGTCAATCGAATACGCGATCTTTTTTTATGCGGCGGCTTTGTTTGTTCGGCCAATAGATTGTTTCGCGATTTGCTTTGCATTTTCCGGCGAATATAATGAGGATATGGCGGCTGGGCCAGCGTACTGTTTTGGAGAATCGCCTGATGGGCAAGCACATTCTTATCTACGAGGTGGCGGTTCGCGAGATTATCGAATTGATTCTCCGGGAGAAACTGCAGCCCGGGGATCAACTGCCGGCCGAACGCGAACTGGCCAATCAATTGAAAATCAGCCGCGCCTGCATTCGCGAGGCGTTGCAGGTTTTGTCGTCGAATTATGTCGTGCAGATAAAGCGGGGCAGCGGCATTTACGTCAATGTTCTGGACGAAATGGTCATCAGCAAGTATGCCGGCAAGGAGGCGACCAGCGAGGAAACGCTGAAAGCGGTAAAGAATATTATCGAGATGCGCATGATACTGGAAACGCACGGTTTCCAGCAAGCCGCGAAGGCTATCACGCCGGAGCAATTGCACCGTCTTTATAGCCATGAGGCGGTTGAATACAATACCTACCTGAACTACGAAAACAACAAACCCACCGGCGCCAGCATGGATTTCGAGCAGTTGATTCTCACCTTCCAGCCGAATAGCGTGCTTGCCGGCGTTCATGCCAGGCTGAACGAGACCTGGAAAATGTACATGTCGAAGCTGGACGCGGTGGCGCTCCCGCCGGACAAGCGGCATCGCGATCACCTCGCCATCATCATCGCGGTGGAAAACAACGCGCCGAAACAAATCGCCAAGGCGGTTTCGGCCCATCTCGACGCCACCTGCGACGCGGTCGAAAGAATGCTCAAATCGCATTGAAACCACATGTTGTGTGAACAGGGATTGTGCCCGAACGCGCGGCCCGGGCCGCGCGGGGGAATAAATTTCGCCGCTTCCGCGCTTTTCCCCATGCAGCGCGATTGTTCATACCATATACTATCAATAACACTCCGTCTTTTAAAATTGGTATGACCGCATTGACAATCCCTGACGCGAAAGGCGCTGCATGCAGACCATCACCCTTCCCTATGGCAACGGCAGCCAGTCGGCCAATCTGCCCGATCACCTTGCCATCCAGCGTATTGACGCCAAGGAAATCCGGGTCGACGACAGCCTGGAAACGCTGCTCGAACGCGCCATGAACAATCCGGTCGGCACGGCGCGCCTCGAGGATATCGCCAGGGCGGACGACAGCGTTGTCATCGTCGTCAACGATCACACCCGCCCCGGACCCAACCAGTTGATCATGAAGGCAATCGTCTCCCGCCTCGAAAAAGCCGGCATCAAGGACAGCCGGGTGACGGTGCTCTACGCCACCGGCAGCCACCGTTCGCCCACCGAAAGGGAGATGGACGATATCGTCGGCGCCGAATACCGCCGCCGTTTCCGCCAGGTCGCCCACGATTGCCAGAAGGACGAGGACATGACCTTCATCGGCGAGACCGACACCGGCATGCCGGTCTTTGTCAACCGCCTGGCCACCGATTGTTCCCTTCTCGTCACCACCGGCCTTATCGCGCCCATCCACACCGCCGGCTATTCGGGCGGGCGAAAAAGCGTGGTGCCGGGCATCGCCGGTCTGAAAACGTTGCAGGTCCACCACTCGTTCCCCATCTACCAGTACGAACCGGCCATGGGCTTTGTCGAAGGCAATCCCTTCCACGAAATCGCGCTGGCGGCGGCCAAGAAGGTGGGCGTCAAATTCATCGTCAACGCCGTTCAGGAGCCGAACAAGCAATTCATCGATTTTGTCGCCGGCGATCTCGAAGCCGCCCACGCCGCCGGCGTCAAGCTGTGCGACGCGGTGAGCCGGGTCGACATCCCGAAGCGCGCCGACATCGTCATCGCCAGCCCCGGCGGTTTTCCCCGGGACATCGATCTCTACCAGTCGCAGAAAGCGCTGTCGGTGGCCGAAGTCATCGGCAAGCCGGACTGCACGTTCATCATCGTTGCCGAGTGCCGCGACGGGTTCGGGGAGGAGACGTTCGAGCGGTGGATGATCGAGTGCGCGTCGCCCCGGGAGATTATCGATCGCTACGCCGCCGAAGGTTTCAATGTCGGCAACAACAAGGCGTTCAATTTCGCCAGGGCCTTGTTGAAGGGTAGGGTGGTCATTGTCACCGACAAGCTGGCCAAGGCGCAGATGAACAACGCCAAGTTGGAATGGGCGCGCGATCTGCAGACCGCCGTGGACGAGGCGCTGGCCCGGGGCAAGCCGGACACGGTCAGCGTCATGGCGCAGGCGGCGAACATCGTGCCGAGGGTGGTGGAGTGAGGGTTGCGGCGGTTGCCGCATGAGCGGCCGGAGTCGATCAGTCGTTCGATGTTCGCGAACTATCACGTTTGGGTATACCGGCGTTACTTTGAAATTCGGTTTTCTCTCTTTGACAAACACATCGATCGCCGGTAGGGGCGGCCCTTGCGGCCGCCCGCCCTTCAGTGGCGAATTGGGTTTCGGAACACGGCTTCCGTTTGCGACGCGCGGGCGCCCACAAGGGCCGCCCCTGCCGGCGATTGATGCCTTAGCCGCGACTCGAAAAACGAAAATCGAAATGGCTCCGGAATAATTGCCGAGGTATTGCAAATTTGAGTTAAACACAGGTACAATAAGAAAAAGCGCCTGTGTTGCGGTGCTTTTTCTTATTGTACCTATGTTGAATCCATTTTTGCATTGCTCGGAGAGATTATGCGTTTCAAATTCGCCGCCGCCTGGCGTTTTCTCACCATTCTGCCTTTTCCCTGGTGGCGAGGGCAGGACGAAGGCGCCGATCTGCGCGCCTCCATCGCCTATTTTCCCGCCATCGGTCTGGCGGCGGGAATCGCCATCGGGCTGTTCGGCGCGCTTCTGGCCTGCGTGTTTCCGCCATCGGTGACGGCGGCGTTGGGGTTGGCATTGCTGGCCGCCGTTTCCGGAGGGCTGCATCTCGACGGCTTCGCCGACAGCGCCGACGGTTTGTTCTCCCCCGGCCGCTCGCGCGAGCGGGCGCTGGAAGTGATGCGGGACAGCCGCGTCGGCGCCCACGGCGCCATGGGCCTGGTTTTTCTCCTGCTGGTGAAATACGCCTGCCTCGCCTCGCTGCCGCCGGTGGCGATGCCCTGCGCCTTGCTGGCCGCGCCCATTGCCGGCCGCGCCGCCATGTTGTTCCCCATGGTTCTGCTTCCCTACGCCCGCGAAAGCGGCCTCGGGAAGATTTTCGACACCGGCGGCGCCACCAGGGTTATCGCCATCGCGGTAATCTGGGCTACCGGCGCCATGCTTCCGTCGCTCGGAACCGCCATCCTCTACGGCTTGCCGATCTGGCTGGCCGTCACCCTCCTTTGGACCCGCTTCCTCCGGCAACGCCTCGGCGGCGCCACCGGCGACACCTACGGAGCCGCCTGCGAGTTGGGCGAAACCGCATTGTTGCTGGCTGTGGCGATCACGGTCGAATGAGATCAATTTAAGATTTAAAATTTATTTCACACACGTTTCTTGCTGAAATAAATCTTAAATCCACAATCGTAAATCTTAAATTGAACATTGATCTCACTCGACCGGCGTCGGAATGCGCTGTATGCGCTCCGGCGGCCACCAGATGGCCAGGGCGGGGCCGCGCAGCAGGTTCAAGGGCACCGGGCCCCAGCTGCGCGCGTCGTAGGAACTGGGGCAGTGGTCGCCCATGGGG
>JAVBRW010000082.1:0-3493 GCA_031547475.1 Planctomycetota bacterium | reverse complement strand
TGTGTGGGGTGTGTGCTGTGCGCGCGCGGCGGCCTCACCCGCTGCCCCCACCACCCCCCCCCACCCCCCCACTCTCGTCATTCCGGCGGTAAAACAATCGCTGCACCCCTAAGGTTCTGTCAGATAATAAATGAAGCACCGGGACCTTTATCGAATGCGCTATAGCTGCGTTTCTGTTGAAAAGTTGCTATAGTTATTTCCTGACAGGCCCTAACGGGAAGTTGAGCCGGAATCCAGCGGGATTGACGTTGACGGCACGATAAACCCCCGCTGTCGTATAACTGAAACCCATTTTGTAAAACCCCAGTCAATTTTCACTGGAAAACACCGGCTCAACCGCCAGCGGCCTGTCGGTCTTGCCGTTTTCCTCCTCGATCTTTTCCCGGCTCGCCAAAACGCAGACCGGCGCCTCCCCCAGGCCGGCGAACAGCCGGGCGGCGGCGCCGCGTATGCGGTCGGCGTCCAGGGACAGGAGACGCGCGCGGAACTCCCGCCTGAATTTCTCCGTCTCGCCGCCCAAATGGCGGGCGAGCGCGACCGCGGCGGCGGCGGGCGGGCGGATCGGCCGGTCCAGCGTCTTGATGGCGCCGATGATGGACTGCTCGACCGCCGGCGGCGACAAATCCATGTCGCGGGCGATGAAATCGCCGGTGCCGGCGAACGCGGCGAGCGTGCGGTTGATGTTCGGATCGCGGTAGCTGCCGAGGGAAAACACGCCCCGCGCCGGCTCGTAGCGGGCATGGGCGCCGTAGGCGCCGCCCTTGGCGCGGATCTCGTTCCACAGATAGCCGTAGCTCAACTGGGTGGACAAGAGCGTCAGGGCCGGCGCGTCCGGGCTGGTCATCGGCGGCGCGATCAGCGGCAGCGCGCCGAAGGCGATGTCGGACGGCGCGGCAAGCCCGACGCGGGTCTGTTCCGGCTTGACTCCCGCCAAAGGCGCCGCGCCGGGGCTGGCGAAGCGGGCGGCGTTGTCGGCCAGCCAGCCCCGGCCGAGCGCGACCGCCGCGTCCGAACCGACCTGCGAGACGGCGATGTCGGCGCCGGCGAGGATTTTGTCGCGGAGCGTCGCGAATCTGCCGGGCAGGATTTTCAGCGCGGCGTCGATGTCGGCGGCCAGGCGATCGACGAACCGCGCCTGCGTGCAGCCTTTCAGCCTTTCCAGCGCGGCGGCGGCCGGCGTCAGGCTGCGGGCGGCGTAGAGGGACGCGTAGAAATTGCCGTGCGGAACCACCGCGTTCCGCCAGCTCATGCGCGATTGCAGGATGATGTCGCGGAGCCGTTCGGTGTCGGAGAAATCGGCGCGGAACAAGCGGTCGGCCATCACGCCCAGGGCCTTTTCCCAATCCGCGTCCAGCGCTTTCAGCCACACGCCCATCCTGATCGCCGACCGTTCGATGCCTTCGACATGCGAGGTGACGCCGGCGGAGAAATCGAGGGCGCCGGTGCAGGACGCTTCCCGCGCCGCCATTTCGGCGAAATCGAGGCCGGCGGCGCCGGTCTTGCCGAGCGCTTCGCAGAACAAGGGCAGGTAATCGAGATCCTCGCCGTTCAGGCCCTCCAGCCGCAGGCTCATGTCGAGATAGCTTATGCCGGCGGAGAACATCGGAACGCGGAGAAATTCGCGGCCCGCCACATGATCGACTTCGTAGGCGAGCGGCAGCGGCCGGGGCGATACATCGGATTTCGCCAGACGCGGCAGGGTGGCGAGCGCTTCAGCCGAATTGTCTTCCGACTGGCGCTCGTGCAGCCGTTTGGCGATTTTGTCCGCCTCCTGCCGGCCGGCGTCGGACATGCGGTCGACCATTCCCTTCAGCCGCCTGGAGTTTTCGCGTTCGTTCCGGGCGGCGAACTGCTTGTCCGGCACCAGGCTGACGCGGAGGCGGTGCGGGTTGTCGACCAGCCATTTTTTCGCGATTTTCTCCAGATGGCGCGGATCCTTTTCCATGGCGGCGTGGAGTTCGGCCAGGCGGTCGGTGATCCGGATAAGGCCGAGGGGATCGGTGTCGTAGAGCCAGGCGCCGAACACGCGCTCCATCAGTTGGAGCGGATATTCGGACTTGATTTCGCGGGTGGTGAGTTCGAAGCGCCGCAGCGCCGCCGCCACCTTCTCCCGGTCGAAGCCGTTTTCGCATTCGCGGGCGACGACGTCGAGGCACAGCTTTTCCACCGCTTCCGCCCGTTCCGGTTCCGAGCCTTTCAGGGTAAGGATGAAACAGGTGTCGCGCTGGAAATCGCCGTAGCCGGCGTCGCCGACCTCTTCGCCGAGCTTCGAATCGATGAGCGCTTTCCTGAGGGGCGAGGCGGCGTTGTCGAGGAGATAGAGATCGATGACCATGAGGGAAAGCGATTCGATGATGTCGCGGCAATCGTTGGCCGCCCACATGAGGGCGATGTCCGTCTTGTTTTCGGGCGATTCGTCCGCGTCGATGGGGTAGGGGAATACGGCGTTTTCCGGCCTGGCCCAGCGTTCCAGGGGGCCGATGGCGGTATCGATGTCGATGCGGTCGAATTTACCCAGGTATTCGCTGTCGAGTATGGCCAGGGTGTCGGCCAGCGGCACGTCGCCGTAGGTGAAGATCCACGCGTTGGCGGGGTGGTAATAGGCGCGGTGGAAGCGGACGAAATCGTCGTAGGTGAGCTCCGGGATGCTCACCGGATCGCCGCCGGAATCGCGCCCGTAGGTGTTGGAGCGGTAGACGCGCTGCAGGAGGTGCCGCATCATAATCGAATTGGGGTTCGAGTAGACGCCGCGCATTTCGTTGTAGACGACGCCCTTGATGGCGGGCGATCCGTCGGGGAGGAATTCGAGATGGTGGCCTTCCTGCAGGAAGGTGTCCTCGGTCAGCAGCGGGAAGAATGCGGCGTCGCAATAGACGCGCATCAGATTGTGGAAATCCCTCGGATTCATGCTGGCGCAGGGATAGGCGGTGCGGTCGGAATAGGTCATGGCGTTGAGGAACGTCGCCAGGCTGGTTTTCAACAGCTCGACGAACGGATCCTTGACCGGATAGCGCCGCGAGCCGTTCAGGACCGAATGCTCGAGAATGTGCGGCAGGCCGGTGTCGTCCGGGGGAGGGGTGCGGAAGGCGACGGAAAACAGGTTTTCCGCGTCGTCGGCGCCGAGGTGGAGCATGCGGGCGCCGGACTTGCCGTGGCGCAGTTCCACCGCGGTCAGGGACATTTTGGCTATATCGACCGTCCGCACGATTTCGAACCCGTGGAGTTGCTGCCCGGGCGAGAGTTTTTTCAGTTTTTCCACATCCTTTGTCGCCATATCGTTCCTTTCGGTGATTGAAGTGCCCCCGACAGTATGCTGTCCGATTTTGCGCGATTATATTTGTTTCCGGGGGAATTGCAAAACGCTGCACTGGATATCCCCGTTCCTTTCCAAAAGAAAAGGTCCGGAAGCCCCGGCGGATCCTGCCCGGGGCCCGAAGGGTCGGGTGGGCGCCTCTCAAGATTGTCATTTTCTAAACCTTGGAGTCATTCGGTC
>JAVBRW010000470.1:0-6227 GCA_031547475.1 Planctomycetota bacterium | reverse complement strand
TTTCCGCCAGCAGGTAGCCCAAAGCACCCATCCCCCGATCGCTCCGAGCCGCGAGGACGTGGTGATGTCCCTCATGACCTTCATGGGCCACAGCCCGAACCTCCTGGCCGAAGAGCCGTCGCAGGCGCGCCTGGTCAAACTGAAGTACCCGGTCATGTCCAATGACGATGTCAAGCGCATCCGCGATCTGAAAATCGACGATTTCCGCTCCCTCACCCTGCCCATCCTCTTCGAGCCGCCGAAGGAGGGCGAAGCGCCCGGCGACGCGCTCCGCCATGCGCTCAACCGGCTCGAGGACGCGGCCGAAGAAGCGGTGACGGCGGGCGCCCGGCTTCTCATCCTGTCCGATCGCGAGGCCGGCCCGGATCGGCCGCCCATACCGTCCCTCCTGGCGGTGGCGGCGGTGAACCGGCGCTTGTCGGAAAAGGGCCTGCGGGTCGGCACCGGCCTGATTGCGGAGACCGGGGAAGCGCGGGAGGTCACGCACCTGGCCCTGCTCCTCGGTCTCGGCGTATCGGCGGTCAACCCGTGGCTCGCCTTCGAGACGGTCGCCGAACTGGCGCGGAACCGCGATTTGTCCGTCGATCTGTCGTCCGGCACGGCCTGCGAAAACTATGTCCGCGCATTGTGCAAGGGCTTGATGAAAATCATGTCGAAGATGGGCATTTCCACCCTCCGCAGCTACCGGGGCGCGCAGGTGTTCGAGGTGGTCGGCCTCGGACGGCCGCTGATGGAGCGCTATTTCCCCGGCATCGCCTCCCGCGTCGGCGGCATCGGCCTGGCGGAGATAGAGACCGAGGCGCTCGCGCGGCTCCGCGCCGCCCTGCCCTTCTCCAGCCTCGCCGGACACGACGCCGGCGACGGCCGCCGGGACGACGCGGACTGGTCGAACCAACTGCCCATGCCGCTGCCCATCGGCGGCGTTTACCGCTACCGCAAGAACGGCGAACGCCACCTGTGGACGCCGGACACCATCACGCTTCTCCAAAAGGCGGTGCGGCAGGGCGATTACGCCCTCTATCGCCAATACGCGGAAAAGATCAACAACCAGGCGCACGCCCTCAGCACGCTTCGCGGCATGCTTGCGTTCAAGGCGGGCGAAGCGGTGCGGCTCGAAGAGGTGGAGCCGGTCGAATCCATCACCCGCCGCTTCGCCACCGGCGCCATGTCGTTCGGCTCGCTGTCGCGGGAAGCGCACGAGACCATGGCCATCGCCATGAACCGCATCGGCTCGAAGTCGAACTCCGGCGAGGGCGGCGAGGACGCGGCCCGCTACCGGCCGCTGCCGGACGGCGATTCCAGCTCGTCCGCCATCAAGCAGGTGGCGAGCGGCCGCTTCGGCGTCACCATCGAATACCTGAACAACGCCAAGGAAATCCAGATCAAGATTTCCCAGGGCGCCAAGCCCGGCGAAGGCGGCCAGCTCCCCGGCCACAAGGTGGACGGGGAAATCGCCCGGGTCAGGAACTCGACTCCCGGCGTCACCCTGATCTCGCCGCCGCCGCACCACGACATCTACTCCATCGAGGACATCGCCCAGCTTATCCACGATCTGAAGCAGGCCAACGACGAGGCGCGCATCTCGGTCAAGCTGGTGTCGGAGGTCGGCGTCGGCACCATCGCCGCCGGCGTCGCCAAGGCGATGGCCGGAATGATCCTCATAGCCGGCCACGACGGCGGCACCGGGGCGTCGCCGCTGTCCAGCATCAAGACGGCCGGCTCGCCGTGGGAAATCGGCCTGGCCGAAACGCAGCAGACCCTGGTCCTCAACAACCTCCGGGGCCGCGTCCGCGTCCAGGCCGACGGCCAGATGAAGACGGGCCGCGACATCGCCGTCGCCGCCCTCCTCGGCGCCGACGAATTCGGCTTCGCCACCGCGCCGTTGGTCACCCTCGGCTGCATCATGATGCGGAAATGCCACACCAACGGCTGCCCGGTCGGCGTCGCCACCCAGGATCCGGAACTGCGGAAACGCTTCCGGGGCAGGCCGGAGCATGTCATCAACTACTTCCGCTTCGTCGCCGAGGAACTGCGGGAAATCATGGCCAGGCTCGGCTTCCGCACGGTGGACGAAATGATCGGCCGGGTCGATCGGCTGGAAGTGGACGCGGCGGTGGATTTCTGGAAGGCGCGGGGCCTCGACTTCTCCGCCCTGCTGGCGCCCATGCCCGCGGATCGCGTTCTGCGGGCGGTGTCGCCGAACCTCAACCCGGAGGAGCCGAACGCCGGATCCGGCCTGGACGACCGGCTTCTTCCCCAGGTCGCCGAGGTTGTCGAAAAGGGCGAAGGCAGGGTGGAATTGTGGGCGGAAGTGCTGAACACCGACCGCACCATCGGCACGAAAATCTCGTCCCGCATCGCCCGCGCCCACGGTTCGGCCGGGCTGGCGGACGATTCCATCGTCCTGTCCCTGACCGGTTCGGCCGGGCAGTCGTTCGGCGCGTTTTTGGCGCCGGGGCTGACTCTCGATCTCGAGGGCGATGCGAACGACTATGTCGGAAAAGGCTTGTCGGGCGGGCGCATAATCGTCCGCACCTCGCCGGACGCCAGCTATGTCGCGGCGGAAAGCGTCATCATCGGCAACGTCGCCCTCTACGGCGCCACCTCGGGCGAGCTTTACGTCAACGGCCGCGCCGGCGAACGCTTCGCCGTCCGCAACAGCGGCGCCGTCGCGGTGGCGGAAGGGGTCGGCGATCACGGCTGCGAATACATGACCGGCGGGCGGGTGGTGGTGGTCGGGCCGACCGGCGTCAACTTCGCGGCCGGCATGTCCGGCGGCATCGCCTATGTCTACGACGAGGACGGCTTTTTCGACAGCCGCTGCAACCTCGAGATGGTCGATCTCGATCTGATGGACGCCCGCGACGAGGAGGCGGTGAAAACCATGCTGCACGCGCACCTCGAGCGCACCGACAGCGCCAAGGTCGGCCGCATACTCGCGGCGTGGGACATGGAAAAGGCGCGCTTCGTCAAGGTGTTCCCGATGGAATACCGGAAAGCGCTCGGCCAGATGATCCGGGCCGACGCCGAAACGCCCCGGGAGGAAAAGGCGAACTATTGAGTCTTCCGGAAAGGAATTATTTTTAATTAACCCATTAACCCATCCATTATTCATTCTTCATTATCAATTCTTAATTCGAAAAACAGAACCATCCGCCATTACTCCGATCATACGCGAGGTACAAACCATGAAGCGCTACCGTCCCGTCTCCGAACGGCTCAACGATTACCACCCGGTCGAACTGCGCCTGCCGCCGGAGGAACTGGCGCGGACGCTCAAGCAATGCCAGGACTGCGGCATCCCGTTCTGCCACGCCTCCGGCTGCCCGCTGGGAAACGCGATTCCTGAAATCAACGCGCAGGCGCTGGCCGGGCGCTGGAGCATGGCGCTGGCCACCCTGCTCGACACCTGCCCGTTCCCCGAATTCACCGCCCGCGTCTGCCCCGCCCTGTGCGAAGGCTCGTGCGTGCAGGGCCTCCATGCCGAACCGGTCGCCTGCCGCCAGGTGGAAAAGGAGGCGATCGAGCGCGGCTTCGCGAACGGGCTGGTCCAGCCGCGCCCGCCCGCCCGCCGCCCGGGGCTTTCGGCGGCGGTGATCGGCTCCGGGCCGGCCGGGCTGTCGGCGGCGTGGCGGCTGAACCAGGCCGGCCTCACCGTCACAGTCTACGAAAAAGACAACCGCCCCGGCGGCTTTCTCCGCTACGGCATCCCCGATTTCAAGCTGGAAAAGGAAGTGCTCGACCGCCGCATCGAAATGCTGGCCCTCGAGGGCATACGCTTCGAGTGCGGCGTCGAAATCGGGAAAGACATGTCCGGGCGGCTGCTCCGGAACCGCCACGACTTCATCGTCGTCGCCGGCGGATCGCGGAAATACCGCGATCTCCCGGCGCCGGGGCGGGAGCTGGACGGCATCCATTTCGCCCTCGACTACCTGTCGGCCGTCAACCGCGCGCAGAGCGGCGAAGCGGAACTGCCGCCCCGGTTCGACGCGGAAGGGAAAAAAGTAATCGTCATCGGCGGCGGCGACACCGGCTCGGACTGCGTCGGTTCGGCCTGGCGCCAGGGCGCGTCCCGGGTGGCGCAGGTGGAAATCATGCCGGAACCGCCGCGCGAGCGAAAAATCTCCAACCCGTGGCCGGAATGGCCGTTAGTCCGCCGCGATTCGTCGAGCCACGAAGAGGGCGGCATACGCCAATGGAGTGTTTCGACCACGCAATTCCTTTCCCGGCAGGGCGATCCGAAGAAACTGGGCGCCATCCGCTGCGAACTGGTTGATTGGGTAAAAATCGAAGGAAGCGGAGGGTTGCGGCCACAGACAAGAGATGGCAGTGAATTTGTCCTCCCGGGCGACATGGTCATGCTGGCCATGGGATTTACCGGTCCGGAGGAAAATACTGTTTTCAAAGAGTTGGAAATCGGGCAAAATAGTCGGACCCTTCTTGAACGCGACTCCGAAGGCCGCGCCGGGAAGGGCGTGTATGTTTGCGGCGACGCCGCCACCGGCCCGAGCCTGGTTGTGCGGGCAATGGCCGATGGTTTGGCGGTGGCGGAAACGCTGCTGGCCGACAGCCTCGACCGGCGGCGGAGCGCGCGCCCCCGCCATTCCCTGGCGGGAGCGTTCGCGTCCTAGGCGGACCGCAAAAGGAAAGGAAAGAGGAGAAGCGAAGACGATGATGCAGGAAGGCGACCCAGACGCGGAATTTTTTGACAACGACGACAAACCCCGGGAAGAATGCGGCATATTCGGCGTGTTCGGCTGCCCCGACGCTTCCCGGATTATTTACGACGGCCTTTTCTCGCTTCAGCACCGCGGCCAGGAGGGGGCCGGCATCGCCACCTCCTTCGAAGGCAGGATAAACAGCGTAAAGGGGCTCGGCCTCCTGAACAACGGAGTGGGGAAGCGCGCCTCCTCGCTGGAAGGCGACATGGGCATAGGCCACGTCCGCTATTCGACGACCGGCGTCGCCTCCCGCGTCCAGAACGTCCAGCCGCTGATCGGCGACTGCGTCGACGGCCGCTGGGCGGTGGCCCACAACGGGAACATCGTCAACGCCCACGAACTCCGCATCATCTACAAGGAACGCGGCTCCCTGTTCCAGACCGGCACCGATTCGGAAATGTTCCTCCACCTGCTGGCCGATCCCGAATACCGTCACGACGCCAAACGCGTTGCCAAGGTGTGCGAAACGCTGAAGGGCGCCTACGCCGCCCTCCTCATGTCCCCCAACCGCATCTATGCGGTGCGCGATCCGCACGGTTTCAAGCCGCTGGTCATGGGCCGCCTCGGAAAAGGCTGGGTGTTCGCGTCCGAAACCTGCGCCCTCACCCAGGTCGGCGCCACCTACGAGCGGGAAATCGAGCCGGGCGAGCTGGTGACGGTGGACGCGGACGGCATGTCCTCCTCCCGCCTCCCCCGCATCGGCGCCGGGCTGTCCCACTGCGTATTCGAACTGGTCTACTTCGCCCGGCCCGACAGCCGGGTTTTCGGCCATAATGTGCACCAGGTGCGGGTGGCGTACGGCGAGCGCCTGGCCGAAGAGCATCCGGTCGAGGCCGACATCGTCATCCCGGTGCCGGACAGCGGCAACTCCTCCGCCCTCGGCTACGCCAGGCGGAGCGGCATTCCCTACGAAATCGGCTTTATCCGGAACCACTATGTCGGCCGCACCTTCATCATGCCGACCATGGCGGAGCGCGCCAGCCAGGTGGACAAAAAGCTGGCCGCCATGCCGGAGACGGTCGGGGGCAAACGGGTGGTGGTGGTGGACGACTCCATCGTCCGGGGCAACACCATGCGCCGCCGGGTCGGCGCGCTCCGCGCCGCCGGAGCGAAGGAAATCCACCTGCGCATCGCCTGTCCGCCGGTCGTGCATCCCTGCTACTACGGCATCGACTTCCCCACCTCGAAGGAACTTATCGCGGCAGAAAAATCCCAAAAGGAAATCTGCGAATACGTCGGCGCCGACAGCCTCGGCTACCTGTCCGTCGCCGGCCTCCTGTCCCCCTACGCCAACAAGCGCGCCTACTGCCTCGCCTGCTTCTCCGGCACCTATCCGATGGAAAAAGGCATCGAAGTCAAGGAGCTGCTCGAGGACGGCGCCGACAACGCGGCGGAAACAAGCTCGTAGTTCGGAATTCACAATTCACAATTCACGATTCACAATTCGGCCGCGCCGTCACGTTCGGGGCAATTGTGAATTGTGAATCGTGAATTGTGAATGCGCGA
>JAVBRW010000176.1:0-14644 GCA_031547475.1 Planctomycetota bacterium | reverse complement strand
CTGGGCTACACCATTGAAATCATCGACGCCGTCAGCATTCCGGTCGGCTTCGGCGGCCGCGTCACCAACCTCTCCGGCAAAACGGCGACCGGCCAGTTCGCCCTCCCGAACGAGCGCGGTCTCCGCTCCGACGTGCTCCAGCCCGGCCTGTACTACATCAATCCCAAGCGCCACGCGGTGCTGGTGGTGGAAATCGGCGTCAACCAGGTCTCCCTCACCGGCCAGTCCGGCGGCATGGTCCTGACCAAGAACATTCAGATGGACGAAAACAACCAGATGATCCAGCGCCTCAACCAGAACGTGCTCGAGGAGCAGAAGCGTCGGCGCGAGGAATACCAGATAGCCAACCAGGCGCCCGCCCAGGCGGCCAGCCGCTCCCGCGATTTCTTCGACGAGGTGGCGGACGATCCGGGCGGCCCTGCCCGCCGCGCCCTGGCCAAGTCGCTGCCGACCGGTCAAACGGTGCCGGGGGCGCGCCGCGGTGTGGCACCGGTCATGGAGAAGGACGCGCAGGCCGGTTTCAATATCGACCAGTTCGTCAATTTCCCCTCCCGCGACGGTTTCGACATCAGCCTCGACATGACGGTCGAGTTCGAGCTGCGGCCGGAGCGGCTGGCCGCCATCTACCGCGATTACGGCGATCTGCCGGCGGTGGTGGACAAGATTCTCATGCCGCAGGTCCTGTCCGTGTCCAGACTGAAGGGTTCGGCCTACCGGGCGGTGGATTTCATCGCCGGCGAAGGCAGGGAAAAGTTCCAGAACGATTTGACCGACGCGCTGAAAACGTCATTGGGCGAAAAGAACCTGCTTATCCACAGCGCGCTCATCCGGAACGTCAACGTGCCGGCCCAGATTCTCGAGCCGCTGCGGGTCGCCAGCCTGTCGAAGGAAACGGATCTGACCAACAAGGAAAAGCAGAACACGGCCAAAAAGCAGGCCGAGCTCAACCGCGAAATGTCCCTGATCAAGCAGTACGGCGAACAGGTCATGCAGGAGACGTCGAAGCTGAAGGCGCAGATCGACGCGGAGATGAAAAAGACGGTCGCCACGATCCAGGCCGACACCACCCGCCAGATGGCCGCCGTCGAAAAACAGACGGCGACGGTCCGCGCGTCCAAGACGGTCGCCATCGGCAAGGCGGAAGCCTCGGCCGTGCAGATGGTGGAGGAGGAGCGGGCGAAAGGGTTCGGCATGAAGGTCAAGGCGTTCGGCGAGGACGGCAACGATTACGCCATGTACGAATTCGCCATGCGGCTGAACCCGAACCTGCGCATCAACCTCATCCACGCCGGCGAAGGCACGTTGTGGACGGATCTCAAGAACGCTTCGTTCGCCGATCTCGGGGGAGCGCAGGCGGTGAAGAAGAAGTGAAGGAATCCGACCTCTACCCTCCCCTCAAAGCCTGGCTCGAAGCCAACGGCCGCACCGTCCGGGCCGAGGTGGGCGGCTGCGACATCGCCGCCCGCAAGGGGGACGAACTGGTGCTAATCGAGATGAAGCGCGCCATCAACCTCGATCTGCTCCTGCAGGTAGTCCGGCGCCAACGGACGCACGCGTCCGTCTACGCCGCCGTCCCCTACCCGAAAACGATGGACAAGCGCTGGCGCGCCCTGACCAACCTGCTCCGGCGCCTTGAAGCCGGGCTTCTTCTGGTCAAGCTCGACGGCTACCTGCCCGGCGTCGAGGTCGCGTTCCATCCCGTTCCCTGCCAGCGGCAGCGCGACAAACGCGCCACCGCCGCCCTTCTCGCCGAAATGTCCGGCCGCAGCCTCGACCTGAACGTCGGCGGCACCCACCGCCGCGCCCTCATGACCGCCTATCGGGAACAGGCTCTGGCGGTCGCGGTCGCGCTGTCCCGCTTCGCCGAAGCGTCGCCGAAGGAGCTGCGCCAATGCGGCGCGCCGGCCAAGGCCGGCCCCATCCTCCTGTCCAATCATTACGGTTGGTTCGAACGTCTGGGCCTGGGCAAATATGCCTTGTCGGCGGCGGGGAGGGAAGCGTTGTCGGCGCATCCGGAACTGACGGAGAAGATAAAAAACGTCATGCATGAACAGTGCAACAAGGAAAAACAATCCAACACCTTCATGCCGGAGGTACAACAATCAACCGGGCAAGAACGCATCAAGGAACGCTAAAACCTCCCGGATTTTCCGAAGGGATTCTACAGCGTTTTAGGCCGGCGGATAAAACCGGCTTTATCGCCTTGGCGCGGGATTGACGAGGGAACGCAATTCGACCAGGCGGTCGGCGAAGGATTCAGGCCGCAATTTGCCCGTTTGCATCAGGTAGAGATAGTCAAAAAGATTGGGAAGATAGGGCAGTCCGGCGTATTCCTTGGCGAAGGCGTGCGCCGCCACCTCGCTGGCGGCGTGTATGGTGGCGCGCCGGACCAGGCCGAGAAAACGGAACGTCTCCACCTCCCCCAACTCCGCCGCGACCGCGCATTCGCCGTCGAATTCCAGAAAATGGAAAAATTCGTGGGCAAGATGCACCTTCACCGCCAGCCCGAAATCCATGTCTGGAACGACGCCGCCGCCGCCATGGCGGACCAGCTCCCGCAATGACGATTCGTATATCTCCACCCGGCGGCACGTATTGTTCATCGTCGCCAATCCGCGCAGAGTGACGCCAAGCCGGGCGCCGTCGGTGCGGTGCGCGATTTCGATGCCGCGCCGGCGGTAGAGCTCGCCCAGGTCCGCTCCGGCATATTTTTCGGCCGTGCTCCTCCCTATCGCCAGCGGGCGCTCGACAAACACGGCAAGGCGATCCGCCGGGATCTTGCGGAAGAAGATGTCGTTCGACAATTCGCACAGGGCAAGGTCGCGGTCGCCGGGCACGTAGGGGAAAATCATTTGTACGCCACCGCCAGGATTTCCTCGTCCGGCGCCAGCGACTCGGTTTCGAGATCGAGGACGGAATACAACTGGTCCGCCTTGTGCATGCCGCTCAGATCCAGTATTTTCTCGCGGTAGAAGACGAACACCTTGGGGATGGTGGCGTTCGCGTCGGAGAAGGTGGTGTTGTCGTCCAGGAACGGCGTAAAAACCCGTTCGCGATCCTTCTTCCGAAATACCTGCCATTCCGCCTTTTCCTTGCGCAGGCGGGCCACGCCCTCCCGGTCCAGGACGGCCAGGGATCGCGATCGCAGCTTCAGCAGGCCCAAAAGCCGTTTCTTGGTGACCGTCGCCGTGAACAGCCTCCAGCGGCCCAGATTGGCGGCGCTGGTCACGGCGGACGCGTCCACATTCAACGCCTCGGCGGCGATGCGGGAAAGCTGCTCCTCCGAGAGCGCGGCGGCGCCGAGATCTTTTTTCCGTAGTTCAGTGGCGCCGGTGGCGATGGCGCGGAGGATGTTTTTCTGGGCGTCTATTTCGATGGCGACGTCGACCGTCTCCTCCTTGGCCCCCGATTTCACGATGCGCTCGATGGCGTCCAGTCGGATGCGCTTGATGTCCGCCTCGGTGGGGGCGACCACCGTCCGCTCGATCTGCTCCCGCACCATCGCCATGGCGACGCCGATGGTGGAAATGTATGGCGCGTTTTTCGCGATGCGGTATTTCATCTTCAACCGGTCGGCCAGGGGATGGACCGCCACCGACGCGCTGCCGCCGCCGCCGACCAGGGTGACGAATCCGCGATCCAGCTCGTATTCGCGAATCAGATCTTCGACGATTACTTCGAGCTTGGCCATGGCGGTGTCGACGACCTGCCTCGCCGCCTCTTCGGCCCCGAGACCGAGGCTTTCGCCGAAGGCCCGCCACGCCGCTTCGTTCGAGCCCGCCACACCCTTGGCGTAGTCGCCGTCGGGGACGTAGCCGAGGAGGTTGGCGGCTCCGGCCAGGGTCAGAGCGTACTTCTTGCCGTCGGCGGAGGCGAGGATGGCGTATTCCGGCGGATCGTCCGGGCGCGGGCTGACAAACTCCACTCCGCTCGGGGCGATGGAACCCTCCGGCGCGAAACATTCGTACTCGTGGCCGGCGATGTGGGCGCTCCGCGGGCCGACATCGACGATCCTGCCGTCGCGCACGCGGATCATGCTGCCGCCGGCCACGCCCATGGTGCGCACGTCCAGGCTTTGCAGATAGGTTTTGTGGCCGCCGACCTGGGCGTATTTGATCATCACCTTGCCGTTCTTGATGACCGAGATGTCGATGCTGGTGCCGCCCACCTCGAAAAAGATCCCGTCCGAGACCTTCTCGTACATGAGCGCCCCCGCCACGCCGGCGGCCAGGCCGGACAGCATGGTGAGGATGGGGCGCCGCCTCACCTCGTCGATGTCCATGACGCCGCCGTCGCAGCGCATGATCATGAGGTTGGATCGGATGCGGGTGTCCTTGACCGCCTGTTCGGTCATGTCCGCCGTTTCCATCATCTTCGGGATGAGGCTGGCGTTGACGACGGCGGTGCGGGTGCGCATCTTGAGGCCGTAGAGCTGGCTGATTTCGTGGCCGCCGGTGCAGTAGAGCCCCTTTTTCGCCGCCAGCTCCATCACCCGCAGCTCGTTGGCGGGATCGTCGACGCTGTACGCCTCGCTCGCCACGATGACCTCGGCCTGCCGGGCCACCAGGCCGTTTATCGCCTCTTCGATGGCGGCGGCGTCAAGCCGTTTGGAATCGATGAAGGCGAAGTCGCTTTTCAGATGCCTGCCCGCGGCGAGCTCGATGTCCTCGATATCCAGTTCCTTCCTGCCCATCCGGGCGTCGAGGCCGGTGGCCATGCCGACGATGCCCACCCTTGCCACATCGCCCTCGAGCAGGGCGTTGGTGGCCTGGGTGGTGCCGTGGGCGATGAAGGCGACGTCCCCGGGATCGATGCCGTTCTCGGCCATGAGGGAGGAGATGATCCGCACCACCCCGTGGGCGACGCCCTCGTCGTGCGTCGTCGGTATCTTGCTTTTGGCCAAGACCTCGAAGGTTTCGTTGTCGATAACCGCCGCGTCGGTGAAGGTGCCGCCGACGTCGATGCCGATTCTCACTTTTTTACCCATGATCCTGTTTCCATCCGTACGAGAGGGGCGAATCAAAACACGAAGAGGCTGGCGACGGCCAGGCCGACGAAAGTGGACGCCATTATCCAGAGGACGGTGCCCTTCAGGTAATCGTTGACGTCCAGCTTGGTGAAATCGGCGGTCCAGACGTTGTGGGAGTTGGTGGGATCGCACACCGCCTGGACGTTGGAGTCGAGCCGGAGCGCCACCATCGCCGCCACCGGGTTCATTCCCGACGCCGCCAGGAGGGCGACGATGCCGCTGCCGAGGCCCCAGACGTTGAGCGGGCCGCGATAAATGGCCAGGAAGCTGAGCAGGCCGAACACCAGCACGAACATGAGCGGGGTGTCGGGTATGACGGCGGAGATGAGCGGCTTCAGGACCGCCGAGACCTGCGGCGCCATCACCGAGTTCAACGTCATGCCGATGCCGATCATGAGCGCGGCGGCGCCGGCGGCGTCCTGAATCCCTTCGACAAAGGCGCTCGACACCTTCTGGACGACGTTTTTGGGCGTGGCGAGGAGGAGGGTGACGACGATGCCGATGAGAATCGAGGGGACCAACTGCATGTTGAGAATGAAGACCAGCAGAACGGGCACCAGAGGCGAAAGCAAGGCGGCGGTCCTGACGTTCTTCTCGCCCATTCCCGAGTCCTCGGCCGGCATGGCCCAGGCCCGGCTGACGCCGGCCTTGCGCTTGATGCGGTAGACGACCATCAGCACGGCGACGACAATCAGGGGGGCGCCGCACAGCCACGACCAGGAGGTGACCGTCTCCAGCGGCATTTTCAGCGTGTCGATGTAGACGCCGAGGGTGCCAACGCTGAAGGTGACGCCGATGCCGTTGGCGAGGAGGAGAATCATGCCGGCGGTGAGCGGATCGACGCCGGCGCTGATCATGATGGGGATGATGATGGTGCCGACGAGAATGACCATGCCGAGGCCGTTGGAGGCGGCGAAGATTATGGAACAGACGGCGAGGAAGGCGAGCGCGATGGACAAGGGCTTGTCACCGGCCATCTCCGCCGCCCGACGGATGATGGTGCGGGTGACGCCGACCTTGGTCAGGAGCTTTCCGAACCAGGCGCCGAAAAGCAGGCCGGCGATGGCGGTGCTCATGCGCATGGAACCGGCCTCGAGAATGTTCTTGGCGATGGTGAAGTCGTCCTTGTTGAAGGACAGGAAAGGTATGCCGGCGATGAGGGCGATGGCGACCGCCATGATCGGCAACGCCAGAATTGTGGGCAGCTTCCGGGTCATCATCAGGATGACGCATATGAGAAATACCGCGAAAATGCAGATTGCCTGGAACATGCTCTTCTCCTCCTCAAATTTCCAAATAAGCGCCCTGTCGCTTCAATGCCGTTTGCAAGGCCGATACGTCGATATGCCGCACATCCCCGTCGGAGGCGGCCGCCATGGCGGCGGCGATGCCGGCGGCCTGACCGAGCGCTCCGCAGGTGGGAGTGGTGCGGAAGGCGGCCTGCGCCTCGAAGGTGGCGCTGGCGCAGCGTCCGGAGACGAGGAGATTCTTCACCTCGTCGGAAAACATGATGTCGTAGGGGATACTGTAGTAGTCGGCGAGGGAGGAGAGAAAGGAGCTGCTGGTGCCCTCGCCGGTCGGGCTGTGGATGTCGATGGGATAGCCGGAATGGACGACCACGCCGGGAAACGCCCGCTTGGTCAGAATATCGTCGGCGGTGAGGGTGTAGTGCCCGACGAGCTGGCGCGAACCGCGAATGCCGATGGCGGGGCCGGTGTACTCCAGCAGGGCGTTGGCGAAACCGGGGACATGGCGGCGGAGGAATGCCGCCAGTTCGCTGCACTGGCGGCGGCCGATCCTTTCCGCCTCGGAGAGGCTGGCGGCGTCGGTGCCGTCGTGCAGGGTGACGCGGGTGGTGTTGATGATGTACTCGCCGGGGCGGCCGGTGCCGAACAGCAGGACGTTTTCCCGCTCGACCGAGAGCCCCTCCGTCTTTTTGGCGGCGCGGAACTCCTCGTCGAACCCCTCCAGATCGATGGGAATGTCGCGCCGGAAGATATCGGCGAACGGTTTCATCTTGGGAAACCGATCGAGGTTGTCCAAAACATGCTTCTTCAAGGCGGCGGTATCGACATCGCAATATTTCATTTTCATGGTCATGGGCTGGGCGGCGCCGTCCTCCGGCCTGCCCTTGGTCATGGGGAGGCCGGCCCAGGCGGCGAGATCGCCGTCGCCGGTGGCGTCGACGAACACCTTGCCGGATACCGGCCGGAGGCCGTCCTTGTTGCAGACGGTGACGGATTCGATATGGTCGCCGTCGCGGCGCACCGCCCCCATGAAGGTGTGGAACAGAACCCCGCATCCCGTTTCCGCAAGCATTTCATCGAGGATCAGCTTGAGCCCTTCGGCGTCGAACGGGGTGATGGTGGCGACGTACTGCTTGGTGTCGGGTACGTGGCCGGGCGAAAAGCCGCGCCGCACCAGGCGGTCGACGATTTCCTGCATGATTCCCTTGATTACCTGCCGGTCGCCGGCGTGGAACGTCATCATGGGGCCGACGCCGCAGGTGGTGAGGGTGCCTCCCAGGCAGGCGGCCCGCTCCAGCACCAGAACCCCTGCTCCGCTTCGGGCGGCCGCCACGGCGGCGGCGCATCCGGAAACGCCGCCTCCGGCGATCACCACATCGAACAATCCGTCGTAAAAAGTCGTTTTCATGGCTTCATCATCTTTCATCAAACAAGTATGGCGACAGCGGCGCGCATCGAATCCATGATTGCGGAGCGGGTGCGGGGACAGGGCGTTATTTCCACGTATTTTCTGCAAATCGCGGTTGAGGAGGCGCGAGCCTTCCATTGTTAATGAGAGCAGCAATTATGACCCGCATGATAGCATTCTATCACAAATCGTCAATATTGTAGGAAATTTTTTTTAAAAACAATGAAAGTTTTTGACAGAACAATGCCGAGATAACCATGATTGCCTTGACTTTTGCATTGGGTAAGGTAAAACATAAGAAAGGCGGCGTGAAAGGGCGATGCGTATCCTTGAAATCGTAACCATTTTTATTTCATGACGTTTCGCGGATTTCAATTGTGGTCGTCCGTCATTCGAGTCTTCGCCGAGGAGCGCGGGACAGTTACAATCGCTCTGTTTTGGCGCGGCTGGATTTTTTTTCCAGAATTTGCGGGAAGGCGGCATCATGGCGATAGCGGTGAAATCGAAAATTATTTCCCTGCAATCCAGTCTCACAGTGAGCGAGAACGAGATTGCGCAGTACGTGATGAACAACGCCGAAGATGTGGTGACCAGCACCATTACCTTCATCGCCCGGGCGACCAGCACTTCGGAGGCGAGCATCAACCGCTTTTGCAAAAAGCTTGGGTTCAAGGGGTTCAACAGTTTCAAGATCGCCCTGGCGCAGGAAAACTTCTACAGCAACATGCAAAACGAGGGCGAGCCCGAAGAGAAGGGCGGCTGCATCGCCTCGGTCAGTCGCGATTACCGCGAGATGCTGGTCAACACCTCCGCCATGCTGGACGAGGAAGTGCTTTCCAGGGCGGCGGAGTGCCTGAAAACCGCCGATAACATCTATGTCTTCGGTTATATCAACACCGCCTTCACCGCCAGGGAGCTGGATCTGAAGCTGCGGATGGTGGGCCTCAATTCCCGCTCCGTCACCGACACCAACACCATGCGCATGTTCGCGACCGGCGCCAGAGCGGGCGATCTTGTCGCGGTTATCGCGCCGACCATTCTCATCCGTGACATTTACCATTCGGTGGCGACCTGCAAGGACAAGGGCGCCCGGATTCTCACCATCACCAGCTACGACTCGCCGAAGCTGAACGATCTGGTGGATTTCAAATTCATCACCAGCGACAAGATAACCACCCGCAATTCGCTTTCCCTCTCCAACAACCTGGTCTACCTGTATGTCGTCGACGTGCTCTACGCCGCGCTTTTGGCCGGCGACAAGGGGCTGCGGCAGAAGAAACTCAACAGTGACGCGCTGCTGGGCATCAACCAGACGGCGGACAACTACTTGTTCGAATATTGAGACTTGCGTCGGGTCGAACATGGTCGGCGTGTGCGTAATCGCGATGTGGCGTTGAGCCGACCGAACATTACGAAGCACCGCACAAAAAAGGAATGACGCTATGGCGCAGGAAAATTCATACAAGGTCTGCGTTGCCGGTTTGGGTTCGATGGGCATGGGCGCCGCCAAATCGTGCATCGCCGCTGGGCTGGCAACATACGGCGTCGACGTTTCATCCACCGCCCGGGCAGCGCTGGCCGCGGCCGGAGCGGCGGGCGTAGCGGAGGATGCGGGAAAATTCGCCGACGATATCGACGCCCTTCTCCTGCTGGTCGTCAACATCGAACAAGTGCGCACGATACTGTTCGGCGACGCCGGTGTGGCCGGTGCAATGAAACCGGGTGCGCTGGTCGTCGTGTCCTCCACCATACCCGCCCACGAAGCCCGAAGCATTGGCGACGAACTGTCGAAACGGGGCATACTCTATCTGGACGCGCCCGTCTCCGGCGGTTCGGTCAAGGCTGAAAAAGGGGAGATGACCGTCATGGCCTCCGGTTCGGACGAAGCGTTCGACAAGGCGCAGCCGCTTCTCGACGCCATCGCGACCAAGGTTTTCCGCATCGGATCCCAACCCGGACAGGGTTCGGCCGTCAAGATTGTCCATCAGCTTTTGGCCGGCGTGCACATCGCCGCCGCCGCCGAGGCCATGGCGCTGGCGGCGAAGTCGGGAATACCTCTCGACGTCATGTACGAGGTGGTGACCAACGCGGCAGGCAATTCCTGGATGTTCGAAAACCGCATGCGGCATGTTCTCGACGGCGATTACACGCCGCGATCCATGGTGGACATATTTGTCAAGGATCTCGGGCTGGTGGCGGAAACGGGAAGACAACTCAAATTCCCGCTGCCGCTGTCCGCCATCGCCCACAGCATGTTCGTGACCGCCAGCAACCTCGGCCACGGGCGCGAGGACGACAGCGCGGTCATCAAAATCTTCGCGGGAATCCGTCTACCCGGGCAGGAGTAGCATTCCGTCTACGACAATATCCCCGGCAGGAAGGTTATTACCGACGGCACATAGGTCATGATCGCCAGCGCCGCAACGGCGATGGTGATCAATACCCACAAATGCTTGTTGACGACATAATCCACCGAGCGCTCGCGCAGGCGGGCGGCGACATAGAGGTTCAATCCCAGCGGCGGCGTGACCATGCCGATGGCAAGGTTGACCACCACCACCACGCCGAAAGCCACGAGATTGATGCCCAGCTTCTGGCAGGCGGGCACGAACATCGGCGTCAGGATCAGGATGGCGGCGCAGGTCTCCATAAAGGTGCCGACGATCAGCAGCAGGATGTTCACGAGAAGCAGGAACACGATCGGGCTTCCCGAAATGGCGATGATGGCGTCGGCGATTTTCAGCGGAATTTGCTGCCGGGTCATGACGTAGCCGTAGGCGGAAGCGGCGGCGACGATCAGCATGATCATGGAAGCGCTGATCACGCTGTCCTTCAGCACGGTGTGGAATTTGGCGATGGTGAGCTGGCGGTAGATGACGAAGCCGACGAAAATCCCGTACACCGAAGCGACGGCCGCCGCCTCGGTCGGCGTGAATATGCCGCCGTAGATGCCCCCCAGGATGATGACCGGCATGAGAAGGCCCCACACCGCGCCCTTGAACGTTTCCCACGTTTCCGCCCAGGAAAATTTTCCCCTCACGCTCACATTCCTTTTGCCGTACCAATAGGCATAGAGGGAAAAGGCTGCGGTGAGACGAATGCCGGGAATGATGCCGCCGGTGAAAATGTCGGAAATGGACACTCCGGCCGTCATGCCGAAGATCACCATGGGAATGCTCGGCGGAATGATGACGCCCAATATGCCGCCGATGGCGATGCTGGCGAGGGCGAATTTTTCGTCATAGCCCTGGCTCAGCATGATCGGCACCATGATGCTGCCTATGGCGAGGACGGTGGCGGTGGCCGAACCGGAAATGGCGCCGAAGAACATGCAGGTGACGAAGGTGACGATGGCGATGCCGCCCGGCAGCCACCCCACCAGCGCGGCGGTGAAGTTGCACAGCCGTTTCGACACGCCGCTCTTTTCCAGCACGCCGCCGCACAGAATGAACAAGGGGATCGCCATGAAGGCAAACACGTCGACGGCGGTGAAAAACTTCTGGAGAATCGCCAGCGTCGGCACCCGCGTGAACAGGAAAACCGGGAGCAACGCGCCCAGGGTCAAGGCTATGGCAATAGGGACGCGCATGGCGACGAGGCCGAAAAACACCACGAATACAGATATGGTAATGGAATCCGCCATGATCAGACCATCTCCTCTTCAAGTTCTATTTCTATGTCGGATTCGCTTTTTATTTTTTCCTCGCCGAGGATCTGCTTGATCAGAAGCTGCAGCCCGCGGAGCGCCGACAAACCGAAACCGACCGCGAGCGACACATACATGTACCAGTAGGGCAACCTGGTGAGAGGCGTGAGCTGGGCCTCCGGCCCCATGGATTTCCCGATCAGCACGATGGCCAGATAGAAGAGGACGCAGAAGGTGGATATGGTGATGAGCTCGCTCAGGAAAATGGTGTAGCGGCGCAACGCGCCCGGCAACAGATCGACGAACACTTCCACCGCCACATGGGCGCCCTTTCTGGTGGCGCCGATGATACCGATGAATATGCACCAGACCATGAGGTATCGGGCTATCTCCTCGCCGGCGGCGAAAGGAACGCTGAACGCGTATCTGCACAGCACCGCCGCGAACACCACCATGCACATGGAAAACATCGCCAGGGCTGAGAGAAGCTCCTCGGTCTTGACCAGTACATTGTCCAACATTTTCAACGCTTTCACCGTACCCTCCTTGAATAACCGTTCCGGACGGCAACGCCGCCGCCGGGACGGAACATCTGCGCGGCGGCGCTGCCTCTTACTTCCAGAAAACCTCTATTGCATGGTTATACCCACGCGTTCCCCTTAGGTTTTGTCAGATAATAAATGAAGCACCGGGGCCTTTACCGAATGCGCTATAGCTGCGTTTCTGTTGAAAAGTTGCTATAGTTATTTCCTGACAGGCCCTTACTTCGGTTCCATTGCCTTCACCCGATCGTAGAGATCCTTGTCAATCAGTTTGCCCGGGCCGACGTACTTGGCGTAGGTGGGCGGCACCATGGCGTCAGCCCACTCCTTCTTGTCCACCTCGTTGATGACGGTGCCGTAGTCCTTCATTTCCTTGATCTTCGCCTCGTCGAACTGCCGGGACTGAATGCGCTGGTAGTCGCGCGCCTCGGCCGCCGCTTCGCGGACGATTTTCTGCAGATCCGGCGCCATGCTGTCGTAGGTCTCCTTGCTCATGAGAAGGGGCGCGGCGGCGTAGTAATGGTCGGTGGTGGTCAGGTATTTCTGGACCGTATACATCTTCTGCGAGCCGATGACCGACGGGGTCAGGCCGGTGGCGTCCAGGGTGGCGTTCTGGAGAGCCGTGAACACTTCGCTGAAGGCCATGGCGATGGCGTTGGCGCCGAGGTTGTTGTAGCCGTCGACCTGCATCTGGTTCTCGAGGGAGCGGATTTTCACGCCCGCCATGTCTTTCGGGTGCTTGATGTTCTTGTTGTTGGAAATCCAGTAGAAGCCGTTTTCCATCAGTTCGAGCCCGATCAGCTTGTGCTTCTCCAGGTTCTTCAGCATGGTCTTGCCGATGTCGGAGTCGAGAACGGCGTAGGCGTGGGCGCGGTTCTTGAAAATGTAGGGGAAGTCGAAAATCTGGAAATCGCTGGTGAAGCCGGACAGCGGCGCGGCGGAGATGAGTGTCACGTCGACCGAGCCGAGCTGAAGCGCTTCGGTGACGTCGCGCTCGTTGCCGAGCTGGGCGCTCGGGAACACCTTCATGGTGATGCGGCCGCCGGACTTGGCTTCCATCAGTTCGGCGAACTTCACCATGCCGAGGTAGTAGGGGTGGGCGGTGTCGAGATTGATGCCGCCGACCAGTTCGAATTCGGCCGCCATGACGCGGGGCGACGCGATCGACAATAACGCCATCATCGCCAGCGACAGCAAAGCAATCGTCAATTTCTTCATCAACTGCTCCTTATGCAAACCTGCCACGGAATTCCCCGGCGCATGCCTTTCATGCGCCGCGGTCAAAATTTCACATGGAACAATTCCTCGAACTTTTCCATAAGCTGCGGGCGGAAATCGGGGTGGGCGATGTTGATCAGGCGCCGCGCCCGCTCGCGGGTGTTCTGGAACTTCAACTGCGCCACGCCGTACTCGGTGACGACGTAATTGGCGTCGTTCCGGCAGGTGGTGACGATGGCGCCCTGGTCCAGGAATGGGACGATGCGGGACACCTTGCCGTTATGGGTGGTGGAGGTCATGGCGATGATGGCCTTGCCGCCCTTGCTCATGTTGGCGCCGCGGAAAAAGTCGACCTGGCCGCCGGTGCCGCTGACCTGGCGCGGGCCGACGCTTTCCGACGACACCTGGCCGGTAAAGTCGACCTGGACGCAGGAATTGATGGAGACCATCCTGTCGTTCTGGCGGATGAGGTAGGGATCGTTCACCCAGTCGCACGGCGCCATTTCCACCACCGGGTTGTTGTCGACGAAGTCGTAAAGCTTTTTCGTGCCCATGACGAAGGTCGCGATCATCTTCCCCGGCTTGAACGTCTTGGCCCGGTTGGTGATGATGCCGCGCTCGTACAGATCGACCACGCCGGTCGGGAGCATTTCGGTGTGGATGCCGAGATCGTTCTTGTCGTCCAGCGACAGCAGGACCGAGTCCGGGATGGCGCCGATGCCGAGTTGAAGCGTGGAGCCGTCCTCGATCAGGGCCGCACAGTTCCGCCCGATGGCGCGCTCGACATCGGCGGCCATACGGCGGCGGCCATGCACAGCGTCATTTCCTCGGCCAAACGCCATGGCCTCGACCCGTGGCGGTACCTCCGAGACGTCTTTGCACGACTCCCCGACATGACCGTGTCGCAACTCCCTGAGCTCCTTCCCGACAGGTGGAAAGAATCACACCAGGAGTAGAAACGCGCCCCAAAATCCCACTCATCGAGGAGGGGGACGGGCGACCACAGTGCCTACCTTCCGTCCTCTCACACCACCGTACGTACCGTTCGGTATACGGCGGTTCGTACAAGGCAAATAATTTCCACGTCTCCATGAATCACGAACACGACCAACCGGTTGTATGCCGTGTGCGACCAAGACTCATGAGCTACGCTTCTTCCCTGTTGCGATTTCTTCCCAATGCCGATAGGTTTGGGCACTCCATACCATACTCTCGCGGGTTCTGCCCGCTACCATCCGGTCTTGGCGTCGGCCGTTCACCGTTTTACGGGTTACACAGGCGTACTTGACTGCGCTCTTTCCGCACTCGAAAAGGCAAGGTCACAACATGCCATACACATTCAGGCCTTCAGCCAAGTCGAATGGCCGACTAGGCCCTCTGCTGACTTCTGCCTACCGTCGCGATGCCTCACGGTATCCTTCGCTCAATCTCATGATCCACATCCACGACACGCGGAACATGGGCATGGTCAACACGCTGGCCGCCATCGAGTGCGGCGTGAAGAGAACGCAGTCCACCCTCGGCGGCCTGGGCGGCTGCCCGTTCGCGCCGGGC
>JAVBRW010000320.1:0-3950 GCA_031547475.1 Planctomycetota bacterium | reverse complement strand
GCAGACCGCGCGCATGACCGAGGAAAGCGTCGTCAAGGCCGCCATCAGGGCGCCCCTGATGATCATGCGTTGCGACGGCGGCGTCATGAGCGTGAAGGAAATCAGCAAGCGTCCCGTCCTCACCCTGCTCTCCGGCCCGGCCGCCGGCGTGGCGGGCGCGCTCATGTACGAGAAGATTTCCGAGGGCATTTTCCTCGAGGTGGGCGGCACCAGCACCGACATTTCCGTCATCCACCACGGCCAGGTGATGCTCAACTACGCCGAGGTCGGCGGGCACAAAACATATGTCAATTCCCTCGACATCCGCACCGTCGGCATCGCCGGCGGCAGCATGGTGAAAATGTCCGGCAGAGAGATAACCGGCGTCGGGCCGCGTAGCGCGCACATCGCCAACCTGCCCTACGCCGTCTACGCGCCGGCGGGCCAACTGGGCGAAATGGAAGTCGAGGAATTCATCTATCCCGGCGACAGCGACACCTACATAGCGGTGCGCGACAAGTCGAGCGGCGTACTCTACGCCATCACCCTCGCCTGCGCCGCCAACGCCTCGGGGCTGGTGCGCGAAGGCGATTACGCCAGGGGCGACAAATCCAACGCCGACAGGGCATTCGAGGCGCTCAGCCGCTATTTCGACAAGCCGATGGAGGAGATTCTCGAAACGATCCACCACAAGGCGGCCGAGAAAAACAAGCGCGTCATCATGCAAATGATCGAGGATTACGAGTTGAAGGCGGAGCAGGTCGAACTGTGCGGCGGCGGCGGCGGCGCGGCGGCGGTGGTTCCCTACCTCGCCAAGGCGCTTGGCATGAAGCACCGCATCGCCAGGAACGCCGAGGTCATCTCGCCCATCGGCGTCGCCCTGGCCATGGTCAGGGACGTGGTGGAACGCACCATCGACAGGCCGAGCGAGGAGGATATCGTCAAGATCCGCAGGGAGGCGGAGGAGCAGGCGCTCCAATCCGGCGCCAACCCCGATACCATCGAGGTGCTCATCGAGATCGATTCCAAGAAAAACCTGCTGCGCGCCATCGCCACCGGCGCCACCGAGCTGCGGACCAAGGATCTGCTTGCCAAGCGCCTGACGGACGAGGAACTGTCCGTCATCGCCTCCGAATCGCTCTCCCTGCCGGCCCACCAGACGCAACTGGTGGCGCGAACCGGCGAGCACGCGGTGTTTCAGGGCAAGGTGCACCGCAAGCGGTTTTTCGGCCTTTCCACGAAGACAGCCTACCCGTCGCGGATTCTCGACGCGGAAGGCGTCATCCGGCTGCAGACCGAGGACAGCGTCGTCATATCCACCACGGCGGATAGCTGCCGCGAGAATTTAAAGACCTATATGGACAAATTGACCCGGTACAGCGAGGGCGGGGAAAAGATTCCCCAGATTTTCATTCTGTCCGGAGCGCGCCCGATCGATTTTTCCAAGCTGATGAACAAGGAGCAGGTCATGTCGCTCCAGGGACTCGAGTTCGCCGGCGTGCCGGGCGACAGGCAGGTTGTCATCGTCATGAGCACCTGATATGCGCGCCATTCGCGATATTGCGCCCGGTTCGGAACTATGGGACCGCTACCTCGCGGAGGTGGCCAAGGACCGGCATTGCCGCGCTTTGCCGACGGAGGGGCGATGCTCCGCTTTGCGCGCCAGTCTCGATTTCGCGATACAATCGGCCGACGAGACGGCGGCGCGTTTTCCCGGCCGCGACGGGGCGTCTGGCCTGCGGGAAGCGCTGGCGGCGCACGGTGTGCGGATTGTGGAAATGTCCCCCGTTCCCGGCTGTCCGATGCTGGCCGAATACCGGGCGGACAACAAGACGATTGAGATCTACCCGGAAAAGATCCGGCAGACCGAAGCCGCCCTGGGCCGAACGCATCCGGAGTTTTTCGCCGTCGCCGGTTTAAGCGACATGTGTCTCGCCCACGAGTATTTGCACCATCTCGATTTTCGACGCCACGGTTGCATCGGCGGATTCGCCGCCATAATGGTGAAACGGTTCGGATTGTTCCGCCGGACGCACTATCCCGAATCGGCCGGTGAGGTGGCGGCGCACGAATTCGTCAGGTTATGGTACGGCCTGTCGTTTTCGCCAATCGCGTTTTACGGCATGCTTGCCGAAGGCGGGCTGAACAACCGCCGCGGACAAGTCCCTGTATAAATGCCGGAATCAATAATGGATTTAAAGGGAACCTCTAAAGGCGCGCGGATTTTCCGCGACGCCGGAAATTCGGCGGTTTAACGGAAAGGAAGGTGTCCATGCGATACGTCGCGGAAATGCGGGAAGGCGGAAAATTCGATGTGGTGGTGTGCGGCGGCGGTTGCGCCGGCGTGGTCGCGGCGATTGCGGCGGCGCGGAACGGCGCCAGGACGTCGCTGGTGGAAAAGTCCTTTTCCCTCGGCGGCACCGCCTACAACGCCATGGTCGGGCCGTTCATGACCTGCTTCGATCGCAGGGCGGAACGACAGCTGATCAAGGGGATCTTCGATGAAATGATCATCAGGATGGAGAAACGCGGCGGCGCCATTCACCCCTCCAAAACAGGCAACCTCAATCTCTACGGCTGCTACATTCCCCACAACCACAACAACGTCACCCCATTCGAGGCGGAGGCCTTCAAGTTCGTCTGTTTCGAAATGCTCGGGGAGGCCGGGGTGCGTCTGTTCCTGAACCACACTCTGCTAGACGCCGAAACCGCCGACGGCGCGGTGACGGCTGCCGTCTGTTTCGATGGCAACGGCCTGGTGCGCATGCCGGGGACCGTTTTCATCGACTGCACCGGCGACGGCATTCTCAGCGCGAAGGCGGGAGTCGAGTGGACGGCCGGCGACGCCGCCAGCGGCAAGACCCAGCCCATGACCCTGTTCTTCTCCATCTACGACGTGGACGACGAGAAGCTGAAGGCGCACCTCGAGAAGGTTCCTCTGGACATGCGCCACTACCCCTTCAACGCGGAAATAGAGGCGCTCAGGGCGCAGGGCAAATTCCCGGTCAACCGCAACAAAATCGGCCTGTACAAGATGGTGAAGCCCGGCCAGTACCGGCTCAACACCACCCGCATACAGGATCTGGATCCGCTCGACCCGGACGCGCTGTCCAAGGCCTATGTCGAGGGGATGAAGCAGATCGACTTCCTGATGAACTTTTTCAAGACGCTGCCCGGCCTGGAAAACGCCAAGCTGCTGCAAACCGCCGCCAGCATCGGCGTCCGCGATTCGCGCCGCATCAAGGGCGTGTACACCATGACGGCCGACGACATTTTCGACCAGACCCAATTCCCCGACTGCATCGCCTACTGCGCCTATCCGATCGATTTGCATCCGCAGGCCGGCGCCAAGACGGGCATTCTCGACGAGGATCGCCCCGCGCCCAACGAATACCAGATACCGTACCGGATTCTGGTGCCTGAAAAGGTGAATTCGCTGCTGGTGGCCGGCCGCTGCGCCTCGGCGACCTTCGAGGCGATGGGCGCCGTCCGCGTCATGCCGCCGGTGATGGCGATGGCCCACGCGGCAGGCATCGCCGCCGCCATGAGCGCCAAAGCGGGCAAGCAGCCGCGCGACGTGGATGTCGCCAAGCTGCGGGCGGAATTGGCGAAGGAGGGCGCCGTAGTGTGACGGAGCCGCGTTCCGCTTTTCACCCCGGGAAAATGGTGGCGCAACCCCTGCCGTCGAGTGCGGGGGTTGCTTTTTTGGTAGCGCAGGCGGGGAGGCTTCCCGCCCCCGCCCCTCGCCGGACCCGGCCTAAAGCGTCCTTGGCGGTGAATTGCCAGTCTACTGCCGTGACGAGGGCATAGCGCTTTCGAGCTTTCAGTCCTGGAAAAGGATGTTCGCAGAAAAACCCACGTTCGTCGAAGTCGCCGCGCCGGTCGAGCCAACCGTTTTTGCGGGGTCGAAAAGAAGCTGGAAAAGATTTGCGGCGAAGTGACCCGCATCCCCGGCTTTATCCGCAATGCCG
>JAVBRW010000158.1:0-4540 GCA_031547475.1 Planctomycetota bacterium | reverse complement strand
ATTCCGGAACACCCTGCTCAGGTGAAACCTGCTTATCGACACGTGGCGGGCCAGCGCTTCGAGGGTGATGTTTTCCGCGTAGTGGACCTCGATATACTTCTTGATCAGGTTGACCAGGCGGTCGGTCCTTCCCCGCACGTCCTCGTCCAGGCGGGAGATTATCCGTTCGACCGCGGCGATCAGATCCGCGAAAGCGGTTTCCCTGTCGCCCCGGTAGGGAATGTTGAAGCCGGCGGTGAAACTTTCTTTCCCGCTGTCGATTCCGTACTCCAGCGCCTGGAAGCTTCGCAACAATCCCCGATAGGTGGCGATCAAGGTATAGCCGAAATCGTTCGACGTGCTGTAAATCCGGTAGGCGGCCTCGACCAGCTCGCGGCAGACCGCCGCCGCCCTTTCCCGGTCGCGGCTGACGACCGCCTCGCTCAGCCGCTCCTCCAATTCCGCCATGGGCGGTTCCGCGCCGGGACGGCCGTCGGCGTTGATGAAACGGGTCAGCATTTCGTGGAAGCGGACCGCGATGTCTTCCCACTGCTCCTCCACTTCCCCCGCCAGGCAGGCGGACCCCGGGTGGCTGTTCCGCCATTCCGCCACGATGCGATCCACCGGCGCCGCCAGTTCGGCGCCCCGGTCGGCGAAGGGGATGACGCAGGTTGTGCGGGTGAAGCGCGTGTACATGCATTCCATCCCCGCGTCCCGGAGGCGGGAGGGGAGGGCGTCGGTCGACTGTTCGCCGAGAGCGGCGTCGTCGCCGGTTTCAAAAAGGAGGATGCGGTAGCGTTTGTCCAGGATGCCGATCATCAGCACATAGCGGCGGATGATTTCCCGGCGCAGGCGGAAGTTGACCAGCACCTTGTGCAGGAATTCGCGCCGCAGCATGTCGGCCAGGCTGTGGGACGCGTCCAGCTCTTCCCGCGCCCGCCGCCGCTCGCCCATGCGCTCCACCGCCCGGTCCATTGTCTCGCAAAGCGTTTTGGCCGAGTAGGGCTTGACCATGTAGTCGAGCACCCGGTTGGCGATGGACTGCCGGGCGTACTCGAAATCCATGTAGGCGGTCAGCATGACGATTTCGACATCCGGGCTCATGGCGCGGATACGGCGGCTGGCGGAGACGCCGTCCATGCCCGGCAGATGGATGTCCATGAAAACGAGATCCGGCCGCTCCCGCTCCGCCAGTTCGACGGCGGCGGCGCCGTCGCCCGCCTGGAGGATTTCTTTGACGTCGTCCGGGTAGTATTTTTCCAGCAGCTTCCGGAGGGCGCGGGCTTCCACCGGTTCGTCCTCGACTATGAGCACCTTCATGGCGCGCGTCCTCCCCGGCCGGCCGGAATGGTCAAGGTCACTTCCGCGTATGCGCCCGGCACGCTGTCGATGCGCACCGGCTCGCCCATCCCGTATTCGAGCCGCAGGCGGTCGCGGATATTGTCCAGGCCTATTCCCCGGTTGCCGCCCGGACCGTCCGGGCGGGCGGGAAAGCCTTGGCCGTTGTCCCTGACCGAGATTTCGATCATGTCGCCGACCCGGCGCGCGGCGATGCGGATGGCCAATTCGCGGCGGCCGTCCATGCCGTGCTTGAAACAGTTCTCCACCAGCGGCTGCAGGATCATGGGCTGGACCGGGTGGTTCCAGAGCGTTTCCTCCACCTCCACCGTGTAGGAAACGGCCGAGCCGAAGCGATGCTTTTGCAGATACAGGTAGGTGGAGACGATGTCCATCTCCTCCTGGATTGTAGCTTTGCGGTTTCCGGAGTCGAGCGAGTAGCGGAGGATTTTCGCCGTCGCCTCGACCAGCTCCATCGCCAGTTCCGGCTCCTGGAGGAAAGAGCTTTTGCCGATCAGGTTGAGCGTGTTGAAAAGGAAGTGCGGATTGATTTGCGCCTTGAGGGCCGATGCCCTCGCTTCGACCAGCATGCGCTCCTTGCGTTCGTTTTCGAGGCGCTCGACCGCCAGTTGCCGCTCGAGCCGGGCGTGCTCCTCCAGGCGCCTGATGTGGTTGCGGACGCCCCGGTAGGCGAAAAGGCCGGCGGCAGATAGGGGAAGCAGGAAAAACGCCCACAACCCGAGCCGGATCGAACGGAGACGGCGGAGTTCCCGCATGTAGGCGGTGCGGTTTTGCACCAGATCGCTGTGGGCGAGTTCCTGGGCGTGGATTTTGTGCCTGTCCAGCGCCATCCTGACGAAGGACAAGGGCGCATAGCCGGCGATGGGGGAGGAACGCTCCGAGGCGAGGATGTCGCTTTGGTAATCGTTGAACGCGTCGATGCGGCGCAGGTGATCGAGGCTGCTTTGGGCGCCATGGCAGAGTTCGGCCGCCTCCGCCGCGGCCGCGCGCAGGCGCCGGCTCAATTCCGTGTAGCGCGCGAACTGGACGCCGCTCCAGGTCCGCATGTACTCGTTCAGCGTGAGTTCCATGGCGTCGAGCACGATGGGGATTTCGCCGACGGCGATGGTGCGTTCGACAAACGTGTTGTGCAACCGCTCCTGCCGCCGGTCGAGGTAGAGGACGGCGGCCAGCATGGCGCCGGCGAGGAGGATACAGAGGATGATCAATCCGACAATACTTTTCCGGACGCTCCGCTGGCGCGTCCGTGGCATCGCATCGACCCGAATGCTGCTCATGGCAGCTTCCCTCCCCCCGTGCCGCAACTCATCCCATGCCCATAGTTATTGTAGTTTATTGATACGATAGGCGATTGCAATTATTGATTCCGGCGGCGCCAGCCAGGGCTAACGCATGAAATTTTTCCTGTGCTATCATAGCCATTTACAATGAGGTTACGTTTTTGATAGCGAATTGTTGGCCCAATTTTCCCAAATAGGGGTGTTCTTCAGGGAAATTTCATGCGTTCGCCCTGGGCGCCAGCCCGCGTCGTACATCGCTTCAATCGCCTCCCGGAGCGGCGGGAGATACGGGTGCCATTTCCGCTCCCATTCCAAGACCGCCGGGCCGGGGAGGTTTTCCCGTTCCAGAAGGGCGAGGATGTCCTTGACCGGCATTCTGCCGCGTCCGGGCAAAACATAGGTGTAGGGATGGCGCGCCGAAGGCACGTCGATACTGTCCTTGACATGCGCTTCGACAATCCATTTCCCCAGCCTTTCCCAAGTGAAGGCGGGCTGTTCGCCGCCGAGAATCATGGTGTGGTGGGTGTCCCAGATGATGGGCAGCGGCTCGCCCAGCATATCGAACAGCTCGAGCGTCCTGGCGGTGGACGAGGTGGCGCCGTGGGTCTCGAGCGCCAGTACGGCCCTGACGCCGGCTTCGGCGCGCCAGCGCCGCCAGGCGCGGTAGTTGATCCGAACGCGTCCCGCCTGGCCCGCCTCAAGCTTTTCGCCGAATTCGGGGCCTTCGAACGCGCGCAGGTACGGCGCTCCCAGGCGATCCGCCAGGAGGGCTATCCGCTTCAACTCCTCCAAGGGTGCGGCGTCCGGCGCCGTTAGATTGAACGAGGTGGCGATGCAGGCGACTGCCACATCTCCGGCGCCGATCTTTTCGGCATTGCCGGGCACGGCCAGGTAGCGCTCCAGAGAAGCGGCGATATCGCCGTCGCCATCGAGGAAACGGAGTTCTACCGAGGAAAATCCGTACTCGGCCGCAAGCGCCAGCACGGCGTCGAACCCGAGATCGGGACAGCCGAGCGTCGAAAAGCCCCAGGAAAGCGCCATGGCTCATCCTCCCTTTTCCATCACCGGTTGCTGGCGGTATCCGCGTCGGCGAAGAACGCGGCCTCGTCCTGGTATTCGGATTGTATGACGGTTCGCTTCGCACTGCGGCGCAGCATGAAACCGATGAACAGGATGGCGGCGGCGCAACAGAAGTAGATGAAGCGGCCCCACAACGGATTGGGAATGAGAATCATGACCAAAAGGCCGATTCCCATGATCATGGTGATGTTGCCCAATTTCTCGCGCTGCAGGCGGTCGAACTCGAACTGCCTGGCTCCGCCGGCGACCACCGGCTTGGCCTGTTCCTCGAAGAAATTCTCGACCTGTTCCTTGCGGGTTTCCTTCGGCTCGCGGTAAAACAGGCTTGTGAGGCAGAAATAACCGCCGGTGATGAACAGTTGGACCGCGATGATGAGCATGGTGTCCATCGAGGACAGTTCGCGGGCGGTGAGGGTCCAGCCGAAGAAGGCGCTGATGGTCTTGGCGTCCAGCACTTCGCCGAAGAGATACGACATGACACAGCCGACGACGACACTGGTCCAGGCCGCCCAGTCCGGCACTTTCCGGACAAACATGCCGAAGAACAACGGCACCAGGATGGGGCCCTGGACGAGTGTGGAGACGCGCATCATCAGTTCGAACAGGGACAACCCCTGGAGCCGGCTGAAATACTGCGCCATGACAATGACCAGAAGGCCGCTGATGGCGCTCATCGCTTGCCCGCAGCGGAGGAGGGCCTTGTCGCCGACCGGGCGGTTCTTGAAAACGATCGGCTGCAGAAAGCTGCGGACGAATATGCCGGAGTTCGAGTTGAGGGCCGAGTCCATGGACGACATGGTGGCGGCGAACAGGCCGGCCATGAGGAGCCCGACCGTCCCCAG
>JAVBRW010000352.1:0-3361 GCA_031547475.1 Planctomycetota bacterium | reverse complement strand
CGAAAACGAGCGCTGGTAGCTCAATTGGATAGAGCGACAGACTACGGATCTGTAGGTTAGGGGTTCGACTCCTCTCCGGCGCGCCATTTATCATCAGCCGCAACCTCCTGAAAAGACAGGGGTTGCGGTTTTTCTTTATCCCTGTTGTCTCCACTTATCCATTGCATTGATTGGCCACCTTTAGCCACCAAATGCCCGAAAAAGCCACTGGTATACTGCCATTAATACCATAAATTACGCGATTGACGGTGAAGTCGAACGATCCGCACGAAGGAAAAAAGCCTGATAGTCCATATATTGACGTTATTGCATGCTGCCGCGACTTGCTACACCGTCAATTTCCGGTTGCGCGCCGCCACGTCCCAACTGCCGGCGATGGCGCCGTCCTTCGCCACGAGAACGGCGGGATAGAGCGCCGAAGTGGGGCAGATGTGGGTGGGGATGACGTAGAGGACGTCGCCCACCACCGGCCGCTTTCCCGCGCTGCCCGGGAGCATGCGGAACACCCAATGCTCTTCGCTTTGCCCGAGCGGCTCGGTTTCGGGAAGGTTGGCGACGATGCCCCGAACGCCCGCCGGATCGGCCGCGATCGCCTTGTGCCCGAGATCGAGGGTGAAGCGATCCTCGCAGGGCAGGCTAATCACCCTGGCCATGACCACAGCGGCCGGGGTGAATCGCATGTCGGGCTGTTGGGCGGCATTGCCGCTGTCGTGGACAAACAACGTGCCCGGCGACAAAAATACGCCCGGGGTTCTCGCATGGCAGGGGAAGGTCGGCGAGCCGCCCATCACCATGATTCCGCAGTCCAGCCCGTCCTTTTCGAGCGCGGCGCGCAGGGCGTGGACCGGGGCCGCGCTTTTCTCCGCCTCGTCCAGGCGGATGGCGAAATCGCTTTGGCCGATGTGGCCGTCGTAGCAGTGCATGCCCTTGACCTCCAGGCCGGGGATGCGCGCCGCTTCCCGATAGAAGCTTTCCAGCTTGCCCACCGGAACGCCGGTCCGGTGCATGCCCAAATCGACATCGATCAATGCCTGTTGGCGAATGCCGTTTTCCGCCGCCCGCCGCCCCAGTTCGCGAAGCTGGCCCATATCGTCGCCCATTGCCCAGAAGCGGGAGTCGGGATAAAGCCGGACAAGTTGAAGGAAGCGGCCGATGGCGGGGCCGACCAGGGGGTAGGACAGCAGAATGTCCGGCACTCCCGCCTGCGCCGCCATCTCCGCTTCGGCTATGGTGGCGCATTTGAAGCGAAGTATGCCCGCGCCCATCTGCATTCGGAGCATGGCCGGCATTTTGTGGGTTTTCAGGTGCGGCCACAGGCGATCGGCGCTTCCGGCCACCCGGATGGCTTCGCGGATATTGTCGCGGATTATGTCCTCGTAGTAGATCAGGGCGGGCGTGGCGATTTCGCCGGTGTCGCGCAAATCGTAGATTGTCCGTATCATGCTTTATTCTCCAGAACGAGGTTTCTTGCCTTGGGCACGGCTTTGCCGTAACGGCTGGCGGCTTCGGCCAGTTCGCCCTTCCACAGCACCGCCACGGGCATGAAGCGGCGGGTGATCCGGGCGGACTGGCCATACGAGTCGGGCAGCTCGAGATCGGCGTCCGCCATGGCGAACAGGGTGAATTCGGCCGGGGCGCCGACTTCCAGCCTTGCTTCGGGCAGGCGGAGCAGCCGCCGGGGCGCGGCGGTGACGCCGTCCACGACTTTAGCGAAGGGCAGGCCTATGGTCAACATTTTCGACATGACGATGGACAAATCCCATACCGGGCCGTTGATGTTCCAGTCGTGCAGATCGGTGCCGATGGTGGCGGGAAGAATGCCCAGTTCGACGCACTTGCGGCCGACCCGGTAGGCGAACGAGCCGGCGCCGTGGCCGATGTCGAGAACGACGCCCCTGTCGATGGTGCGCCGGGCGGCGGCGATGGATTTTTCGTCGTCCGAAATGCCGCAGGCGGGCTTGCCCTGAAAACAATGCGAAAGAATGTCGCCGTCCTCCAGCAGGTCCAGCACATCCTCGATTAGCGGCATGCCTTGTCCAATATGCACCATCACCGGCAGCTTGAGGACGCGCGACAGTTTTTTGCCCATTTTGAGCGGCTGGACGTCGGGCGCGAGATCGATGTTTTTCAGCAGCCGCACCTTGAGGCCGGCGATGAAGCCGGGATTTTCCTCCACGGTTTTCATGACCAGTCCGGGATCGATGTCGTTCATCATCCTGACCTCGGGAACGCGGTTGGTTGCGGCCAGGCCGATGGATCCGATGTTGAGGAAGGCGACGACCCGTTCGCGGGACGGTTTGATGATGAACTCGCGGAAACCGTGGAACGTGGCTTCTCCGGCCGAACCGGCGTCGACCAGTATCGGAACGCCGGTGGAGATGCCGATTTGGCCGGGCAAGACGCCGATGTCGCAGCCTCCCCAGTAAACATGCGTATGCATGTCGACCCATGCCGGTGACAGGTGGGCGCCTGCGAAATCCACCGTCTCGGCGCCCTTGTCCGCCGCGGTGCGGGATCCGATGGCAGCTATCTTTCCGCCGGCCACCGCGACGTCGGTTGTGGCCGTCCCGTTGTGGCCGGGGAAGCCGATGGGGCGCACGTTTTTCAGCAGGTAGTTTTTGGGCATGGCTGGCTCATCGAGGCTTGAGCGCGATCGATTCGATGGATGCGCGAGCCCCTTTGGGAAGGCTGGCGACACCAACCGTGATGCGGGCGGGATAGGGGAGTTTGAATTGCCGCTCGAATGTGCCGTTCATCTCCGAGAAATCGTCCATGTTTGTCAAATAGACGTTTACCTTCTGGACATCGCCGGGAGCAAGGCCGATTTCCTTCAGGGTGGTGAAGCGATTCTTGAAGCAATACGTAGCCTGTTCGGAAAATTTTTTGCTCACCAGTTCGCCGGTGAGGGGATCGATCGCGATTTGTCCGGAAAGGAAAACCGATTCGCCCGTATCAACTGCGTGGGAATAGGGGCCGATGGAAGACACGCTGCTGGAAACTATCGCCTTTCTTGGCATGTTGTCTCCTCCTAAAGGGATGTCCCGATTCTGCCCGTCCGGATTCCATATTTTCGACTTTGTCTGACAATATGCTGAACCTTGCCTTATCCGTAGTATACACGCTTTTATAAATTGCCAAAGCGCAATCTGTTGAAGTAAATTCGCGCAACGGAACCGAATCATGGAAAAACCGAATTCATTGGATCGGGCGTTTTATTGATTCCGTGATTTTTAAAGTTGCTTGGGTTCCTTGCCGTCCAGGTCAATCCCGAATTATCCCGGCACAACTTCCCGCTCGGGGTGCGGCAATTGTTTATCCCGCCGGGATGACGTTTAAGGTGTGCGCGACGCACGCGGCGCGG
>JAVBRW010000275.1:0-5728 GCA_031547475.1 Planctomycetota bacterium | reverse complement strand
TCGCGCCGGAATCCGGAGGGCCTGACGGGCTGCGCGAGTGCGACCGCCGGTGGATTGTCCCCAATAAGGGGTCCGGTCTTGGTGCGGCTGCGCGGCCCGGGGGAACCGTGCGAGGAAGAGGAATGGTGCCTCGACGGAGCTCCCCCAATGGGGAACGGACGGTTATGCCGGTTGGAATGTGAAAGGGGAATTTTTATGGGAAAGGCGGGCTTGGATTAACAATGAACAAGTAACAATGAACAATGATGATTTAATGATTTAATGAACAATTGCATTTTCCGAAACGCTGTATGACAGGGATAATTGTTCATTGGCTCATTAACCCATAATTGTTCATTATTCATTGTTCATTGTTAATTCACGCAAGCCATTCCCATGCAAATCCCCCCAAAACCTTCCACCCGGGATATCCCCCCCCGTTCCTCCTCTCCGGATTCCGGTTCGGGCCGCACGCGCCTTCGTTTTCATTATGCATGAAAACGGGGTCGCCCCGTTTCCACGCTTGAGGGGACAAAACGGAAGTGTTTTTTTTACGCCTCGATATTGTACTTCTTCATCCGCCGCCACAGCGTCGTTTTGCTGATGCCGAGCTGTTCCGCCGCTCCCGCGCGGTCGCCGTCGTTGTCGGCCAGCGCCTTCATCACCCGCTCCTGGTGGAATTCCCGGAAATCGTCCTCGTGGCCATGCCCCCGCGAACGGCTGCGGCGGGGCTGGAAACCGGCGTTGTCGAAAATGTTCGCGACGTCCGCCTCGCCGATGGTGCCGGACTTGTTCAGCACGACCAGGCATTCGCAGGTGTTCCGGAGTTCGCGGATATTGCCGTCCCAGCGTTTCCGCATCAGCATCTGGCAGGCGCCGTCCGACAGGGCGATGGGCTTTTTGCCGAACATGGCGCAGTACTCGCCGACGAAATGCGCCGCCAGCCGAAGTATGTCCGATTCGCGATCGTTCAGGCCGGGAAGCTGCAGGGTCAGGACGTTCAGGCGGTAGTAGAGATCGCGGCGGAACTTCTTCGCCTGCACCTCCGCCGTCAGGTGCTTGTTGGTCGCGCTGATCAGGCGGACGTCGATGTGGATTATCTTGTCGTCCCCCAGCCGCATTATCTGCCGCTCCTGCAGGACGCGGAGCAGCCGGCCCTGGAGGTCGAGGGGAATTTCCGAAATCTCGTCGAGGAAAATGGTGCCGGTGTGGGCGATTTCGAAAATGCCCGGTTTCCCGCCCTTCGCCGCGCCGGTGAAGGCGCCCTCGACATAGCCGAACAATTCGCTCTCCAAGAGCGCCTTCGACAATGCGGCGCAGTTGATGGCGACGAACGGCGCGTCGCGGCGGGCGCTTTGGCTGTGGATGCTTTGCGCGAACATTTCCTTGCCGGTGCCGGTGTCGCCGATGATGAGGATGTTCGAGGTGACGGAGGCGAAATCGCGGGCGCTGGCTATGGCCGCCTTGATGGCCGGGCTGTCGCCCAGAATGTCGGCGAAGGTGTAGCGGGCGACATGGCCCTTGGCGTACAGTTGCTGGCGGATTTTCGATTCCGCCTTCTGGATGGCCGAACTTTTCTGCAGCGTTATGACGTGCCCGGACAAGTCGCCGCCGAGAAACACCCCCGCCTTGTTGACCGACATGTGCTCGCCCCGGAACGGGATGATGCGGTCGGCGTAGTCGGACTGGCGGAACGCTTCCGTCAGCTTGCCCATGGGCAGCAGATCGTAGACCTGGGAGCCGATGGCGCGGGCGGGGGTGGTCTGGAGGATTTCGGCCGCGTTGGCGTTGATGACGGTGACGCGGCCGCCGTTGTCGGTGGCGATGATGCCTTCGTGCGCCGAGTTCAGCACCGCCTGGAACTGGACGCCGCGTTCGCGCTCCTGCCGCCTGACCGAGGCGCCGTGCTTGGCGCCGGTCAACGCCTGCCAGATGGAGACGCGGGACATGCCGAGGAGGTAGGGGTGGCAGTCGTCGAGAAGGCTGGACTGCTTGTAGGTCACCGGCCCGCAGATCAGCACTTTCCTTCCGTCCGCCATGATGCGGTCGACATCGGCCTTGATCGCCTGCTCCTCGTTGCTTTCCTGGTAATAGATTTTCAGATCGATGTTCAGCACCTCGTCGATGCCCTGCGCCGCGAACGCCATGTTGTGGGAACCGATGACGGCGATGGGCAGGCCGGGAAAATCGCGCATCGCCCGCATGACGGTCGCCACCATTTCGCTGCCGATCGGCACTTCGATGAGCGATATGCCCGGATGGATGCGCCGCAGCTCGCTGGCGATGAGGCCGCGGGCGATGACGATGTCCGAATCCAGGGCTTTCCGGGGGATGGACGCGTAGTTCCGCGCCACATAGACGGCGAAGGAGTATTCGGTGTCGTCGCCGGTGTTTTGGGCGTAGACGCGGGCGTGTTCCGGATAGGTTTTGTTGACCAGATCGATCAGGTATTCTTCCGGAACGATGAAAGCGATTTTAATCATGCGACTGCGGCCTCGGTGCGGGAAACAAGCCCTGAATGGCGGATCTCCGCCGCCAGCATACGGCGGGAAACAGTATAGCAGCGGCCAGGCCGGATGGCAAGCGAGGCGCTCATTTTATCGGACGCCTTGCCACACAAAGGGATAAAAAATTCTTTCTCCAAGCGTGCCGGAAGGTCGGGAACAGGAAAAAGTCGGTTTACTCATATGTTTATGTAACGTTATTTATTCCACACTGTTGTATGTTTTACGTTTTGGAGGGGCGCGCGGTGCGAACCCAAATGAAGAGCGGAAAAGGATCTTTTTTCACGCCATCTTTCCCAAAACATCAATATTCTTTTCAGCGAATCAAAAAAACATCCCCGTCATATAGGGCAGGGGAATGCGGTGGAACACATATCTTGTGATTAAAACGATATTATCAAGAATGCACTTCGCGTTCAAACACAAAAAAACCGTTGACAAAACTATGGCCGATAAATTATAAATAGTGAGTCGAAGCATTGATTATCCAAAGGTAGTGAGGAGCGCCCATGAGCCTTGAAAACTCCTACTATCTTGGCAGTGCGGAAAACAAGCTGAATTCCAAGGGCCAAGTCGCCATCCCGGCCCGCATCCGTTCCGTCTTGCCCGAAGACGAGCAAAGCAAAAACTACGTCATCATTCGGGGAGCCGGCCAATGCCTGTACATGTATACTCATCGCCAATTCGCCAAAGTGAAGGACAATGCCCGGCGCGTGGCGGACGAGAAGGGGAACGGCGCATTTTTCCGTTTGTTCATGGCAGGCGCCCATTCGGTTGACACGGATACGCAAGGCCGTTTCGTCTTGCCGCAGGCGCTGATGCAGGCTGTCGGCATAGTCGGTCCGACCATCAAATTCGTCGGCGTCGACGATCGGATTGAAATCTGGGAGCCGTCGCTGTTCGATCAGGCGACGGGCGGCGCCGAGGGCTACGAGGAAATGCGCCGCGACGCGGCCAGGGACATATTCGGAATTTAAGCGCATTTCGCGGTTTTTAGACATAATTCGGTTATTATACCAGACTCATTTTGGTTTTCGGGAAACGTAAATCCCAAGCCCAAAGCGCGCACAAAGGTTATGGGATCGAAAAACCGAAAACTCGGCGCGCTTTGGTATATAGTATTTTCCATGCACCAGTATCAAGGGATCGGGACTGCATGGTTACGCGTCGGCGAGCGCCCGGCTTTCCGTGGGGGAATGGCCGGGAAATCGCCGAGCACGGGGACGGTGCGCGGGTTGGGGAATCCGCGCCGGTGGTTGAGGAAGTCCGGGGCATGGGCCGCGCAAACGGAGCAGGCATTCCGCGCCTGTCCGACAAGGGGATGCGCCGGCCCGGCCGGGGAACCGGGTATGGGTCGCGGTTGGAGGCGGTGGTTTTCTCTAGGGGGGAGAGGCAGAATGGTAATACGGCCGTTGACAGCCGCGTACACGATGGGGGAGTTTGGTCGGCCCGCGCATAGCCTGGGGGGTAAGGGCGGGCCGGCCGCTTTTTTGGCCGGTGCGAAAGACTTCGTCTCTCTCGGCGGCAAGACTGCCGCGGCGGGCCTGTATTCCGGCAAGCCGTTTTTCAAAATCATGGGGGCGGTCGAATTGATGTCGGACGATGTCGGCATGTTTGACGCGGGTTCTGTTTTCGGCGACAACCCGGTTCTGATTTAGAGGTTCCCTTGCGAAGCAATGTGTTGATTTTCCGTCGGGTCGGGTGATTCCGTCGACCTCGCAATTAATCCTACAACGCGACTGTTGTGGGTGCGGTTCCCACAACAGTCGCGTTGTAGGATTAATCCAGACGAAAAATGGAACGCCAAGAAACTTTGGAGGAAATCAAACGGCGGTATGTTTGATTTTCTCCAAAAGTCCATTTGAACCAGAGCCTTTTTCCCGTCGTCCGCCTACGGAGTCGGATTGCATGTCGGAGCCGCGCACGGAAATCCTCGGTCTCGGCGTCGCCACTGTCGACGATTTGCTGATGGTGAAGCGGTTTCCGCGGCCGAACGAGAAACAGCAAATTTTGCGCCAGACCCGCCAGGGCGGCGGGCTGACGGGGAGCGCCTTGGTGGCGGCGGCCAGAATGGGCTGCCGCTGCGGTTATATCATAACGCTGGGCGAGGGCGAATTGTCGGCCTTCACCCGTCGCGAACTCACTCGCGAAGGCATTTCCCTTCTCGAACGCGCCGGCCGTCCCGAAGCCGAGCCGTATCATGCCATCATCATCACCGAGGAAACCACGGGCGAGCGTTCGGTCATGTGGGACAATTCGAAAACGCTGCCGCCGCTTATCGGCAAGATGGAGTTGGCGCTGGCGTCCAGGGTCGGCTGTTTGTTTGTCGATCACATTTTCGCGACGCATCTCTTGGACATAACGCGCGCCGCGCGCCGCGCCGGCACGCCGGTGGTGGGCGATTTCGAGCGCACGACGCCGGATTCCCAGGAGTTGATGGATTTGACCGATCACCTTATTTTGCCGCTCGCGTATTCGCGGCAGTTGCTGGGCGAGGCGACGACGCCGGAGATGGCGGTGCGGACGTTTGCCCGTCGGCCCGGCCGCGCGCTGGTTTGCGTGACCGACGGCGTCAACGGCGCCTGGTACGCGCTTGGCGATCGACCGGACGATATTATGCACCAGGCGTATTGTCCCATGCCGTCGATTGTCGATTCCACGGGTTGCGGCGACGTTTTTCACGGTGTTTACGCCGCCGGCCTGATGAAGGGCTGGACGCCGGCCGAGCGCATTCGCCGCGCCTCCTCCGCCGCCGCCCTGAAGACGCAAAAGCCTGGCGCCCAGGCCGGCGCGCCGACTTTGGACCAGTTGGAAACATTCCTGCTGACCGCGACCGAGGCGAGTCGGTGAATCGTGCCCGGTTGCCGTCTCGAAATCTTTTCGGCATTTTTCCTGAAAATTGTAATTTAAACTGCGCTGACGCATTGACAAGGCCGCATAAAATCATACAATGTCTTTTCCTCAAAACACTGCCGTGCGGAAGTGGCGGAATGGCAGACGCGCTTGGTTGAGGGCCAAGTAGCCGCAAGGCTATGGAGGTTCAAGTCCTCTCTTCCGCACCATATTTTTATCATCTCAACCCAGGGCCATGCGTTGGGTCGCACTTTTGTACGCCGGGCACGGCGTACGTCTAATGAGGTTAAAGTCCTCTGCGAGCCGTGGTGAAACGGAATCGCTAGCCCAAGGCAAATGCGTCGCGGTAACGCGGTGTGTGAAGGAAGCCGGCGGCAAAACTCGGACGGGAC
>JAVBRW010000016.1:0-6357 GCA_031547475.1 Planctomycetota bacterium | reverse complement strand
CCCGCCGCTTTCGGAAACGGCGTAACAAAGCGCTGGCTGGCTGGGCATGTCGTCGAATGGCTGAATCGGCGTTTTAATCGCGTCTATGAAAATGCCAGAACGCAGGCGGAAAAAATCGGCGCTTTCATGATGACCATCAATCTGTGAAAAGAGAGATATGCCATGCCTACCGTATTTCAGACTTTCAAAACCCAAAATGACAGTGCTACCGGCAAGAGAGTTTTTCTGCTCGATGCCAAAGGCAAACAGATTCCCCACAAATACTGGCGGGCGCAAATCAACTGGCACGACGGCTCCCGGAAATCCGTATCCTTGTCCACCAGCAAAACGGAATCGCAGAAAATGGCGGACGCCATCCAAACCCGGGAGGACGAAATACGGCGCGGGCTGCGTCCTGCGCCCCACGACGCCAACCGCCATTCCAGGCGACCGTTTGTCGATGTTGTGCGGGAATATCTTGATTGGGGCAATACCCAGGGCGGGCGGAACCACGGTCCATGGTCGCCGGTGCATGCCCGTTCCAAAGAACGAAACCTGTCGCTGTGGACTGGTGCGTTGGGACTGTCCCGACTCGGCGATATTTATGGCACACTGCCGAAAGTGGAGGCTGAATGCCGCCGGCTCCTCTCCGGCGGTCTTGCCGGCAAGACGATGACGCAAGTGGTGGAAGTGCTTCGCTCTTTCATAGCATGGTGCCAGAAACGGAAATATCTGACGGAAGACCCGCTTGAAAATCTCGGCCGTTTCGACACGACGCCCAAAACAACCCGGCGGGCCTCGACGGTGGAGGAAGTGTCCCGGCTTCTGTCCTCTTGCGCTCCGCACCGGCGGTTGCTGTACGAGGTCGCGCTTGGCTCGGGTCTGCGAGGGAACGAACTTCGCCAGTTGACTCCGGCGCACCTTGATCGGGAACAATGCAAGCTCAAAATCGACCGCGCCTGGGACAAGGGCAGGAAAGACCGTTTGCAGCCCATACCGTCGGAACTGATGCGCCGTCTCGTGGAGTTCGCGGAGAGCGGGGAAGTGCGCGCCCTCTATGAACGGTGCATCGAACAGCAGGGTAGCCGCGCCGTTTTGAAAGGCATTCCGGAAAACCCCCTCCTCTACGTGCCGCGCAATACCGCCGCCATGCTGCGAAAAGATCTGAAGCGCGCCGGCATCCCGTACACCACCGAGGCGGGGAATATGGATTTTCATTCCCTCCGCGTCACCTATATCACCAACGTGGTGAAGAGCGGCGCCGATTTGAAAACGGCACAGACGCTCGCCCGCCATAGCGATTCTCGCATCACCATGAATGTCTACGCCAAATCGCAAGACTCGGATTGCCGCGCGGCGGCGGATGCGGTGGGACGGATGATTTATGGAGACAAGGATTGCACAACCCGTGCACAACCGGATGAGGATGGCCATGTAAAAGAACAGGCAACTGCAGACTATGTAAGCAGTTGCCTGAATAAAGAGTGGAGCGGGCGAAGGGAATCGAACCCTCGTAACCAGCTTGGGAAGCTGGAGCTCTGCCATTGAGCTACGCCCGCTTGTGATTGCTGGCATGAATGGCGCTTCATGCCGGTTGCATAATAGGCGGTTGGGCATTGCTGGCGGCCGCAGCATGGAAAAGACGGCTTTTGCGCGGCGAATGAGCATATTACGCGGCGAATGGACGGCTGGCAAGCAAAAACGGCCCGGTAAATGAAATTCTTTGGAAATCGCCGCGCCATGTGCGACCACGGGTTCGACGGCAGAAGCGGCGGCAAAACCGGCGGCAGGTTTGATGGAAAGTTCGGCGACAGGCCGGAGGCGCTTTCCCGGGTCGGCGGGCAAAATCGCCGAAAAACCGAAAATGCTCCACAAGACGCTCCCCAAGACAAGGATTTTCCCCTATAGTAGACAGTATTCCTGTTGTCCCCGAAGTCGGGGCCGCGGCTACGGCCGGCGGCCCGGATGGTTCGGGAAGCGCTTTTTTCATTTGTCCCCATTTGCCGGATTGCCACATGCCCATCACTCCCCTCCGTCTTATCCGTCTCGTATGCATCACTTCGCTTCGTTTTCTGGTAATAGGCGGCATTCTCCTTTTCTCCACCCGCGTCGGCAACCCGACCGCCAATGGGCAGGAGGGAGCGGAAACGCGCGTCGTCGCGCAAACGGCCGACGACAAAGCCGTCTGGACCGCCGCGCTCGCCGAAGCAGAAAGCGGCAAGCCCGACGCATTGGAACGGTTCTGCGACGCGCTGGAACAGTTGCCGCCCGAATCCGCCGCCAAACTTTTGAACGAAAAGCGCGCCGCCGCCGGTTTGGAACGGCAGCTTGGCTCCCTGGCGGAAACGGTGCTGGACGCGAGGCGCTACGCCGCCTCGGCACTGGGCAATCCCGACTACGATGCGGCGCGGTTTATCGAACTGGCGGAAACAGCGGGCACGACGGGCGCGGTGGGCGCAGTGGGCGCGGCGGATGAGACGGACGCGGCGGGCTTGTCGGACGGGCCGGGCGGCACGCTGGTCCGCGATGCGGCACTGCTCATCGCCCAGGCGGCGGAACAGGCGGAGCAACTGATCGATCTCCGCGAAACGCTGTTCGACCAATACCAGGAGGAGTCGCGCCAGGGCAGGGCGATGCCGGGAACGCGCCTGGCGTGGAGCCTTGTCCGCATCGCGTCCGGCGGGCCGGAAACGCTCCTGCGGCCGGACGATTTGACCCATACCGATTATTCGGCCGAAATGGCGTTTGTCCACCTGGGCGTGCCCATGCATGCGCGCCTGACCGACAGCGATCTGGATTCGACAGTCAGGGTGGAAGCGTACGGCTACAACTATGTCGCGGACTGGTCGCTCCTTTTGCAAAAGCCGGTGGGCTGGATCGCCGTTTTGGCCAAGGAAATGCGCCAGGCCGGCGTCGACGCCAGCTTGTATCCGGAATGGCGGGTGATGGAAGGGCCGGGCGCGCCCATCGCGTTCGCGCCGCCCCGAAGCGCCGATGATGACGATGACGACAGCGGCGAGGCGGGTGAGAGCGTCGAGAACGGAACCGGACAGGGCGAACAGCCGGAAACCGCGTTTTTCCGCGGCGTTCTGGCACCGGTGGAAAAGCTGCCGGCGCCGGCCGACGTCTCCGATTTGGCCGATGCGTTTCTGGCCGCCGCCAAGGCGCTGCACCAGGGCGTCATGGCGGACGAGTCGATTCCCGCGCAGTTGCGCCAGGCCTTGAACCCGGTATTGATGGGAACGTATTTGCCGATCGATTCCCGCGATTATTTCGACAACGCGTTCTGCCGGCGTTTGATCGAGGCGGATTATCTGGAATCCAGCGTCAAATCCCTGGCGCCCGCCCGTCTGGAAGAACTGGCCCGCTACCGCGAAGCGTTGGCCCGGGTCGAAGCCGGCCACGACGTTCTGGCGGTGAATTCGGGGCGCAACGGACGGCTGGTGGCGGCGATCGGTTCCGACGCCGCGTTCCCGGCCGACGGGCAACGCCGTTCCAACGATCAGGTCGAAGCGGACGATGACGCGGCGTCGCACTACGAATGGCGCATCGAGACGGACGATGCCACCACCTTTTATTCGCCCCTGCCGGAGCGCTATTTGTACGCGTTCATGCTGGCCGAGCAATACGCGGGCAAGCACCGGATCCGGCCGGCCGGCGTTCCGCGCCTGACCGAGGTGCGGCATCCGGTGGCCGGTCTGGTTGGGTCCTACCGGAACGGCGACGCCAAGGCCGACGGCTCGCCCGACGTGTGGCGGCGGGCGGTGGAGATGGACGCGCGGGGCGGGCGCGGATCGCAGGCGGAGAATCTGGTCTGGAGCTTTCCGTTCCATGTATTGTACCGGGACGATCAGGGCGATCCGGTGTTGCTGGCGACGCCGAAAGGCGTGGTGCCGAGCCCCGATTTCACCCGCGTCGCCGACCCGGGCGAGCGCCGCCGGGCCGAGGACGCCTGGCTGGACGGCGCGGCCAAAGTGCTGGGAGAACCAGGCGAGCTCGGGCTGATTTTCCATCACTTTTTCCGCTACTGTTCCGATTCGCCGCTTCCCGAAAAGCCCAAGCTGATCGGCAGCCATTACGGTCTGTCGGACACGCACCAGACGGTGTACCAGTCGCTCGAACGGCGCTGGGCCGGCAGGCTGGTGGGCGACTGCGACGATCTGGCCGAATTTTTCCAGGTGCTGACCCGGAAGCAGGGAAAACTCAGCCATGTCATGAACCTGCCCGCCCACGCCGCCGCCGGCTATGCCGAGCCGGCCGGGGACGGGAAGTACCGTTTCGTCGTGCTGCAGACCGGGCCGGTGCTGCAATTTTTCGCGCCCAGTCTGAACGAGGTGGTGGAAAAGGCATATCGCTCGTTCGACTCCGACGGAGGCGAGACGCATCTGACCGCCGCCGCCGTGCCGATTCTGCTGCGTTTCGCCGACGAGGACACGCGGACGGCGTTCGTGCTCTCGGCCCGCATCTACGGCGATCCCGACTATGCCGAATCGATGATCCGGGTGCAGGAGTATTGGCACAAGCACGTTTTTTCCGCCGGCATCCGCGAGATGGAGGAAATGCTCAGGACCGACCGGGAACTGGGCAGCATCAAGGAATTGGGCAGTTTGTACGAGCGGGTCGGCTTGTATGAAAAATCCGTTGCAATGCGGCGGGAGGAACTGGCCGCCGCCGAGGGCGATCCGACCGCCACCCTCTCGTGCCTGCTGGACATCGCCGCCCTGTACGATCAGGCGAAAAACAAGCCGGCCGCCCTGGCCGCGCTCGGCGATGCGGAAGAGTTGATGAACAGGCTGGCGCGAAGCGGCGACGACGAGCTGTTCGCCAGAGTCGCGTCGTTCCGCTCCTACTGGGCCATGCTCATGGCCAAGCTGGGCGAGCCGGAACGGGCGTGGAACCTGATCCGCTTCGACGTCGAGGAATCGAAACGCCAGCACGGGCGGGTGTCGGAGCCGGTTCTGCGCACGCTCATCACCCTCTACGATCGCATGTCGCAAAAGCGCGACGCCGGCGACGGCGTCGCGGTGCTGTCGGGGCTGGCGTCCGCGTTCGGCTGGGACACGGCGGCGGAGCAGGTGCGGCGCGAAATCGATGCCGCGCTGGAAAGCGGCTTTTTCAAAAAGGACGATTCCTACAATTCCATAATTTCCCGCTACAGCCTTTTGGGCCGCTACGCGGTGGCGCAGGAGGGCAGGCGGGAAGGGCTGGCGAAATTGCGCCGGGACGGGCCGTACCCGTCGGGCGCGAAGGAGCAGACCCTGCGCGGCGCCGGCGTTTCCGACGACGATTGGGAATGGCTCCGCATTGCGCCGCGGCTGTATTTCTCCTACGGCAGCGAAATGCTGGACCGGGACGAATATCCCGAGTTCTACGATCCGGACGCGGCCAAGGCCATGCTCGAGCTGGTGCCGAGGGCGGTGGCGAAGGGGACGGGCCTTGGGTCGGACATTTCGGGCGGCGCCGAGAAAATCAAGAGCGCGCTCATGCTCGCTTTCGCCAACCACGATTTGGCCGCGTTCAACAAGGCGATGGCCGAGGTGCGAAGCCGCGATTTCGCCAGTCTGTACGACGATTCCGCCCTGGTGTTCGGCACCTATTGCGGCTTGGTGCCGCTGGCCGAGTTCCCGGCCTGGATCGAGGCGTTCCACGAGTTTTTCCCCGGCCGGCAGCATTATTTCAAAGTCGTCTACCGGGCGCTCGACAAGGAGTTTTTCGATCACGCGCTTATGCTGGCCAAGGCGACGGCCGGCTTTTTCCCTGACGATCCGCTGCTGGCGGACGAAGCGGTGTTTGTCGAAGGGTTGGTGCCGGATTTGAAGAAACGAAACGCGGAATGGGTTGGGGCGCGCTGATCGGTCGATAACGGAACATCCATTGAACATCCCCGTTCCTTTCCAAAGAAAAGGCACGGAAGCCCCGGCGGATCCTGCTCCGGGGCCCGGAGGGTCGGGTGGTGGGCTCCTCTCAAGGTTGTCCTTTTCTAAACCTTGGAGTCATTCGGTCCTTCTCGCAGTTTTCCACCATTCAAACCACCGAATGGTAGAAAACCGCTGTCAGACCCTCATGCCTCCAAGGTTAAGAAAATGATAACCTTGAGAGGAGCCCTGGGTTGGGGACATCCGGTCAAGATAATCCCCGGGGTGCCTTGGGAGGCCTTACTACCCGCCGTTCCCCGCGACCACGTCAAATCGCACGCGCACGCCCAGTTGGGGAATCCGGTCAAGATATCCCCGGGCGTGTCTAAAGCGTCAATTCGCTATGGGAGGCCTCACTACCCGCCGTTCCCCCCCGACCGCGTAAAACCGCACGCACACGCCCTTTTTTGACCCTCCGGGCCCCATTGCAACCGGGGCTTCCGTACGGGTACCGCAACCGCTT
>JAVBRW010000185.1:0-15376 GCA_031547475.1 Planctomycetota bacterium | reverse complement strand
ATCCCCGGGGTGCCTTGGGAGGCCTCACTACCCGCCGTTCCCCGCGACCACGTCAAATCGCACGCGCACGCCCAGTCGGGGAATCCGGTCAAGATATCCCCGGGCGTGTCTAAAGCGTCAATTCGCTATGGGAGGCCTTACTACCCGCCGTTCCCCCCGACCGCGTAAAACCGCACGCACACGCCCTGTACTTTGACCCTCCGGACCCCGTGCAACCGGGGCTTCCGTACGGGTACCGCTTTCGCACTCTGCGCAGAGTACTACCACAAATGTTGGTTATAGATTTGTTCACGCGCGGGCGATCGCGGAAAATTTTTATTTCTTTTTTTGCAAGCATGCATTTCGCCGGTAGGGGCGGCCCTACCAGGGAACGATGCGTTTTCCTTTAGGGAATCGTACGATTTTTTCGGGTGAAATTCGGACGATTCTGATATACTAATAGTGAACGATTCAATTTCGGAAGCGAGGGCATGCAATGATCATTACCGCCACTGAACTCAAATCGAATCTCGGCCGCTATCTTGAACTTGCGGAAAAGGAGGAAATTGTCATTACCCGCAACGGCAAGCGCATCGCCAGGCTTATCGACGCCAATCAGGACAAGTCCGCCATCGTCCGATCGCTCCGGGGCATACTGCCCCCCAATGTCACCCTTTCGGAAGCGAAGAAAGGGCGGTTGGCACGGCAATGAAGATTGTATTGGACACCAATGTCATAATGGATTTATTGGCTGATCGCCGCCCTTTCGCCGATAACGCCGAATCGATCATGCAGTTGGTGGCGAAAGAGGTAATTGCCGCCGCCGTCACCGCCAATTCCATTACCGATCTTGCTTACTTGCTTCGCAAGCATTTGCCGGACGGCGATGCCATAAGGCTGGCGCTATTGGATTTGATGGGGCTTGTGGAAGTGATTGCCGTTGGCCGGGAGCAATGCGTGCGCGCCACGGAGCTCCCCGTGCATGATTACGAAGACGCTCTTTTGGCGGTATGCGCAAAACAATGGGGTGCGGATATGATAGTCACACGCAATACCCGGGATTTCAGGCAGTCTCCGATTCAAGCCGTCACGCCAGGCGATTTCCTCGTGCTTGTATCACGAATTGGAGAATCGATTGCGGGACGAACCGGCGGGATGAAGGGGGAAAACGGCCATTTGCACCCGCCGGCAACTGAAAAACCTTGACTTATGATTCCGCTTTAATAGCATGAATGATGAAATAGGGGCAACTGTGCCGGAAGCGCCAGATCCATGTCGGGCGACATGGGCTGTTTTGAATTGGTATTAGCTTAATGTCAGGTGAATGAAATGGAGTATGATCTTATCGACGTCGGTCCCTGCCGCAAGAAATTGGTGCTGAAGTTTACCGAAAAGGATACGGATGCGGCGTTTGACGAAAGCTACCGCGAAATTAACGACTATGTCCAGTTGAAAGGCTTCCGCAAGGGCAAGGCCCCCCGGGCCACGCTGGAAAAGCGTTTCAAAAGCGAAGCCGCGGCCGGCGCCAAACGCTACCTGACTGATAAGAATCTCGGCGAAGTCGTCAAGGCCGCCGATATCAAGGCGCTTGGCGATATCGTCGACAAGAACCCCGACGCCGTGCCGGACCAGCACCATGGATTCACCATGGAAATCGAGCTGGACGTCATGCCCGAGTTCGAACTTCCCCAATACAAGGGCCTGGAACTGGCCGCCCACCCGGTCGAGGTGGCGGACGAGGCCATCGACGCCGCGCTCGAGCGCTACCGCAAAATGTTCGCCAACTACACGCCGGTCGAAGAGCCGGCCGAACTGGGCGACGTCCTGAAGGTGGATTTCCTCGCCAAGATTGAGGACGAGGAAGTCATGAACATGAAGGAACAGCGCCTGCGGGTCGAGGGCGAAATCCTGTTCGGCCTGCCGTGCCCGGATCTGGTCGAGAAGTTCAAGGGCGCCAAGGCCGGCGACACGGTCCAACTGACCATCAACATGCCGGACGATCACCAGAACCCCGATCTGCGCGGCCGTCCCGCCCTCATCGAGGTCAAGGTCAACGGCGTCGAGCGGGGCGATCTGCCGGCCCTGGACGACGCGTTCGCTTCCGGTCTCGGCATGAACACGCTGAAGGATTTCCGCGAACGCATCCGCGCGAACCTCATCCGCGAAGCCATGATGGACGCCAGGGCGAAGCAGGAGAAGGAAATCGTCGAAAAGCTTCTCGGCGCCGTCCAGTTCGACGCGCCGGTCGGCATGGTCAACTCCGAGACCAACGCCCTCGAGGATCAGCAGCGCATGCGGCTCGAACGCGCCGGCATCAAGGGCGAGGAAGTCATCAAGGAACGGCTCGACAAGTTCCATCCCGAAGCCGCCGCCATGGCGCTCGAAAAGGTCAAGTGGGGCATCATGGCCCAGAAGATCGGCGAAAAGGAAAACATCACAGTCACCCAGGACGACATGGCCGCCCAAATCGAGGCGCTGGCGCAGTCCTACAAGACCACGCCCGCCAAGGTCATCCAGCGCATCCGCGAGTTCGACGGCGTCGCCCCGATGATGCAGGAAATCCTGTCCATCAAGGTCATGCAGTTCATCGTCGACAGCGCCAAGGGCGGACGCCTCGATCCGGAAAACAAGGGCAAGGACACCGAAAGCGTCAACGCCGACGCGGCCGAGGTCGCCAAGTCGGCCGAAGCGTTCGGTTCCGAAGGCAAGGGCGAGGGGAGCGGCTGCTCTTGCGGACACGATCACGGCGACGGGCACAACCACAGTCACGAGCATTGATATCTTTGCAAGAAAGAGAATATACACCATGAAGGACAAACTACCCATTGACCCCATGGCCGACCTGGTGCCGTTCGTCATCGAACGTACCGGGCGCGGCGAACGCAGCTACGACATTTTTTCCCGGCTGCTGTCGGATCGCATCATCATCATCGGCTCGGAAATCCGCGATCACAACGCCAGCCTCTACATAGCCCAGATGCTCTATCTCGATCTGGTCAACCGCGACGCCGACATCCAGGTCTACATCAATTCGCCCGGCGGCAGCGTCACCGCCGGTTTGGCGATTTACGACACCATGCAGCACCTGTCCTGCAACGTCGCCACCTACTGCGTCGGCCAGGCGGCCAGCATGGGCGCGGTGCTTCTCGCCGCCGGCACCAAAGGGAAACGCTACAGCCTTCCCCACAGCCGCATCATGATCCACCAGCCGTGGGGCGGCGCCGAAGGCACGGCCACCGATATCACCATCCAGGCGGCGGAAATCAACCGCCTCAAGGGCGTGCTGAACGGCATTCTGGCCAAGCACTGCAACAAGGAACTGCCGATTATCGAAAAGGACACGGACCGCGACTTTTTCATGTCCGGCGCCGAAGCCAAGGAATACGGCCTGATTGACGAAGTCCTTATGCCGGGCGAGAAAACGGCGACGACGGGTGAGAAGGCCAGATAATTTAGAATTTAAGATTGTAGATTGTAGATTTAAGATTTATTCCCATCACTCGCGTTTTGCACAGAAATAAATCTTAAATCTACAATCTACAATCTTAAATTGCATGTCCAAGGAGTGCGCAACATGTCAAAACAAAATCATCCCGGACCCAGCACCGGCGACTCGACCGGCGGCTCCCGCCGGGGAGGCCAGCGCTGCGCATTCTGCGGGCGCCCGCCGGACAACCGCCGGAAAGTCATCCAGGGCTACGGCGATGCCTGCATCTGCTCCGACTGCGTCAAAATGTGCGTCACCCTGATGGACGAGGACGATTTCGGCCGCCGGGAAGAGGAAGGCGTCAAAATATCGCGCGTTCCCACCCCGCGCGAATTCAAGCGCTCGCTGGACGAATACGTCATCAGCCAGGAATACGCCAAGAAAGTCCTGTCCGTCGCCGTCCACAACCATTACAAGCGGCTGGTCGCCGGCAAGGGCGACAACATCGAGGTCGAGAAGTCGAACGTCCTCATCGTCGGCCCGTCCGGCTGCGGCAAAACGCTCATGGCCCGCATACTGGCCGGCGTGGTGGACGTGCCGTTCGCCATCGCCGACGCCACCACCCTGACCGAAGCCGGTTATGTCGGCGAGGATGTCGAAAACATCCTGCTCCGCCTCATCCAGGCGGCGGACGGCGATGTGGCCAAGGCGGAAAAAGGCATTGTCTATATCGACGAAATAGACAAAATAGGCAAAAAGACCCAGGGCGTGTCCATCACCCGCGACGTCTCCGGCGAAGGCGTGCAGCAGGCGCTGTTGAAAATGCTCGAAGGCACGGTGTGCAACGTTCCGCCGCAGGGCGGCCGCAAGCACCCGGAGCAACGCTATATCCCGATCAACACGTCGAGCATCCTGTTCATCTGCGGCGGCACCTTCGACGGGCTGGACGAGATAATCGGCCGCCGGGTCGGCCAGAAATCCATCGGCTTCCACCGGGAGACCGAAAAGTCGGTCGATCGGGAACTGGGCGATTTGCTCGAACAGGTGGATTCGGACGATCTGCTCGAATACGGGCTGATCCCCGAACTGCTCGGGCGCCTGCCGGTCATCGCCCCCATCCGGCCGATGGACGAGGACGCGCTTATCCGCATCCTCCAGGAACCGCGGAACGCGCTGTTGAAGCAGTACGAGCATTTGTTCTCGCTCGAAGGGGCGGAGATCGAGTTCACCGAACCGTCCTTGCGGGCCATCGCCAAGAAAGCGCTGAAAAAGGGCACCGGCGCCCGCGCGCTCAGGGGCATTGTCGAGGACGCGCTGATCGGACTGATGTTCGAACTCCCGGATCTGCCGCGCCCGCACAAGTACATCATCGACGAGGAACTGATCAAGGAAGGGTGGGAAAATTGGGGCGTCAAGCACGGATATCTGACCCGGGACGAAGCGGCTTCCTCGGGCAGGCATCACCCCAAGAAAACGCCCCAGGAAGAGCCGAGCCAAACGCTTGGCGAAATTCCGGCCTAGGCTTGGGGGGCGATGAACGCGCAACCGGGCCAACGCCACAAACGTGGCGTTGGCCCGGGGCGTTTTTATTGGCGCCCGTCCTTTTTTGCATGCTTTCCCTCGCCGGCGGTTGCACCTGGACGGCGCCCCGGAACCAGCAAATGTGGCGGTCCCTCACCAACCATCCGTACCCTTCCGAACCGGCGGGAACGCCCGCCTTCGAAGCGGCGCTCGACTGCTACACCGAAAGCGTTGCGCATCCCGGCAACGCCGCCCGCGTTCTCGAGAACGGGGACGAAGCATACCCGGTCATGCTCGCCCTTATCGAATCGGCGCGGACGCGCATATCCCTGGAAACCTATATTGTCGAAAACGACGAAACGACCGATCGCTTTTTCGAAGCGCTGGCGCAGGCGGCGGAGCGCGGCGTCGAGGTGCGGGTGCTGGCCGACGCCGCCGGATTCAAGCGCGGCCGTGTCGCGCAACTGCGCGGATTGGCGGAGCGCGGCGTGCAGGCGCGCATTTTCAATCCCATGCTTTTTTCCTGGACCATACTCCGGGTCAACAACCGCGATCACCGGAAAATCCTGGTGGTCGACGGCTGTCACGCTGTGGTCGGCGGCATAAACCTTTCCGACGATCAACTCGGGGACGGCATCACCGGCTGGCGCGACACCGCCCTGCTGACGTCCGGCCCGGTCGCCGGGGACGCGGAACGCGCTTTCGCAGAAACGTGGGAACAGGCGGGCAGGGCGTGGCTCGGGAGAAACCTCCCGCTGACCGTGCTCAATCCGGTGAAACAGGTTGTCGACGAGCCGCTTATGGCGGTTCGCGATCAGGTTGTCGAATACCCGGCCTTCGTTCCCCCGCCGTACTCGCCGCCGGAAACGCCCGACACTCCGGCCGGGCTGGAGGAATACCAGACCAAGGAGGCAGTCATCCGATTGGTCGCATCCTCGCCCGATCGCCGCAACAGCACGACCTACGATCTGGCAATCCTCGGCATTCTCGGCGCGCGGGAGCGCTTGGATGTGGCGTCCGCCTATTTTGTCCCGCCGCTGGCGCTCCGGCGCGCGCTGGTGGCGGCGGCGGAACGCGGCGTGCGGGTCAGGCTGCTGCTCCCGGGCGTGACCGATGTCAAATGGGTGCGGGAAATCGGCATGCGGCATTACGGCGAACTGCTGCGGGCCGGCGTCCGCATTTATGAATGGCCGCACGTCATCCTCCACTCCAAGACCATGGCGGTGGACGGCAAATGGGTGGTGGTGGGGAGCGCCAACATGGACAGCCGTTCGTATTTCCTTAATTACGAAACGGTTCTGGCCGCGACGGATACGGCGCTGGCCGAAGCCATGCACAGCCGGTTTGAAAAGGATTTGACCGAGGCGAAAGAGCTGACCCTGGAAGCGTGGAAACAACGCAGCGCGGGGCAGAAGGTTATGGAAACGCTGATGATACCGCTTTCGGGGCAGTATTGAGGATTTAAGATTTAAGATTGTAGATTTAAGATTTATTCCTATTACTCACGCTCCAAACAGGAATAAATCTTAAATCTGCAATCTTAAATCGTAAATTCCCTCCGCTGTCTGGTTTCTTTTCGCAACCATCCGCACTATTTTTCAGATTAATTGAAAGAAACAGGGGGTTGGGCCGATAATATAGTGTTAAGGATTGGCATATTCGTGTCTTCCGGTTATTATGCGGATGTTTTGGCTCCATTGTATGGGGTGAAGTAGTTTCGTATGGAGGACTTTCCAATGCGGAAACTTGTTTTGGCGTTGCTTCTGGTCATGGCCGCCCTGGCCGCTGTGCATGCCCGGGCCGCCGCCGGTCAGGACGCCTTCGACTTCGGCGATATGCCGCCGCTGCCGCCGCCCCTGGTCGACGACGCGCCGGCCCCGCCTCCGCTGGCCGTCCCCGGAACGCCGTCCATGTCGCCTCTGGCCCCGCTGGCCCCTCCGGGCCTGACGCCTCCGCCGGCCGCGACGCCGTCGGCGCCGGCAACGGCGACCCGGCCCACCACCACTCAGCCCCTGGCTCCCCCCATGGCGCCCCCGTTGGCGCCGCCGCCCCTTTCGCCCGACGCCGGTCCGGAAGTGCGGCCGGTCGATCTGCCCGGCCAGGTCGGCGCGCCCGCCCAAGCCGCCGCCGCCGCGCCGCCGGCCGAGGAAAAGCCGCGCCAGGCCAAAATTTCCGGCGGCCGCGTCAATGTCCGCGCCGGCCCGAACACCCAGTACGAATCCATCGATGTCCTGACCACCGGCGCTCCGGTCACAGTGCTCGCCAAGAACGGCGACTGGTACAAAATCGTTTTCCCGGCCGACAAGCTGGCCAGCATCCATAAAAACTACGTCAACGCCGACATCACCGGCGAAATACCGGAGGCGGGCGTTCCCGGCATCGTCAACCAGGACAACGCCGACGTCCACGCGTTCTATTGGGACAAGTCCACCGTGGTCGGCAAGCTGAACAAGGGCGATCCCGTCACCATCAAGCAGGAACGCGGCCAGTGGTACCGCATCGCGGCGCCGGCTTCGGCAAGGGCGTATGTGTTCGCCCAGTACGTCCGGGTCGACGGCAACGAGCAGATCGCCATGGATTCCGCCCCGCCGCCGGAAAACCCGTCCATCGATCTTGCGCAAGGGAAACCGGACGCCACCGGCCGCCTCAAGCTGTCGGACAACGATCGCCGCGCCAACGAGATCAAGGAAGCCTATTTCAAACGCCTGCAGGAAAACCACCGCCGCGCGCAGGAAGAGCAGGCGACCCAAGTCAACCGCCTGAGCGAAGCCATCGACGATCTCGAATCCCGCATCAAGCAGATTGATCAGGAAACCCACGGCCTGTATCCTTCCATCCCCGTCCCGACCACCAGCGTCGGCTCGGCCGGCTGGCTCCCGTCCGATCCGCTGTTCGGCGGCTACTACGGCTATGTGGAAAACATCGGCCGGGTCGGCGGCGCCCCGTCCACCTTCCGCCTGACCAAGGACGGCGAAATCCGCTACTATCTCCGCAGCGACAAGTTCGATCTCGGCCAGTTCGTGGGCAACCGCGTGTGGCTGAACGGCAATGTCGAGCTGGCGGCCGGCGCCACCGCCAACGTGCTGAATGTCGAGCAAATCCGCATTCTGACCGAAGCCGAAATCCTGGCCGCCGGCGGCCAGCCGGGCGGCCTTGCCCAACCGTACCCCGCCCCCCAGGGCGGAATAGACCCGTACGCCCAGTCCTATCTGCCCGGCCAGCCGGCGCCCATGCCTTCGGCGCCCGGAAGCTACCAGACGGTTCCGCCGCCGGCCGGCGTCACCGGCGTATCGCAGCTTCCCGATGTGGTCGGCAGCGGCCAGTCGTTCTACACGCCGACTCCGGTCTCGGGCGCGCGGTCCAGCGGCGAAGTGGAAACCGACTTTTTCGAAAGCCCGGTCATTTCCGAAATCGGGCCGTGAGAAGCGGGGCAATCGGTTGAAGTATAACGAAATGCGGGAGAAGCCGACAACGCTTCTTCCGCATTTCGTTTTTTTGCGATCAATTGTTTGTAAAATTTCGGTTTAAACGTGTTGACTTTTCCGAGTTATTTCTTATTTTTGGAAATTTTGATATGCGCCGCGTCGCAGACGCGGTGTCGTTTTTTTTTGGCGTGTGAAGAAAAGGTGTTATCGATGCTATTTGTTTATGGTTCGGGCAAGGGCAAGGCAGTCCTGGGCGAGGGGGTGGTTCAGCCCTGTCCCGCGTGCAAGACCGAGGCTGTCATCAATCCGGTGGTGGAATACAGCTATTTCCATATCTGGTGGCTGTTCAGCTTTGTCACCGGCCGCAAATACGCTTTGGCGTGCAGCAATTGTGAAGCCTCGGCGCCGGTCGACGCGGCGCTGATTCGGGAGAAATATCCGCATGACAATATCCCCTTTATTCGCAAGAATGGCTGGCTGGTGGTGGTGATTCCCGTTATGCTGGCGATTGCCGCCGGCATAATCGGCGGCGCGATTGGCGATATGCGCACCAAAAGCCATGCCGCCGCGCCGGCGGTGAACGATTTATATCTCGCCAACCTGGCCAAGGTCGAAGGCAGCGGGTTCGAGACCGACGGCAACAACGCCAAACGGCACCAGGCGTTCGGCACCATGAAGCTGATCGAGATCGACGGGGACGATCTGGTCTTCGCCACCTCGATGTCGGCCTACGACAAGGCGTCGGCCCTGCGGAAAGCGCTCAAGGACGAGCCGGGCGATTTCGAGTACGACATGGACGAGCCGGTGACCCTTACCCGACAGAGCGTGGAAAAGCTGCTGTCGGGCAAGGTGATTCTGGAGATCAGGCGATAACTCTAGGCGAAGCCGCCAAACCATCCCGGCGCGCTTTCTTTTTTCTCCGGGGAGACGGGAAGCGGATTTGTTTCGGCTTCGATGTCGTCGTCGGTATCGGCGCGAATCGCGGCGGACAAGGTTTCCCGAACCGTATCGGCGGCGGTGAGGAAATTGCCGAAGAGCGGGGAAAATGCCCCGGGGCCGATGAATGCGACGGCCGCCCGGTAACAGAGGGCGAGACCGGCGTCGTCGGCCGACAGTGAAACGGTGCAGCCTTTCGTTTCCAGGCAGAATCGGTTCATTTCCAGCGCTTTCCGCATGAGTTCAAGCCGCTGCCGCGGTTCGGCCGGAAGGGGAAGCAGTTCGGAATAGAATATCAAGTCGTCGTCGACCAGCTCCAGCCTGACCGTTTTCCCGTTTTCGTCGGTAAACTCCAACAGGCCCATTTCGTCGAAACTGGCGTTCGGACCGAGATTCAGTTCCGCCAGCCATTGGTTGACCATCTCCGTATGGGATGCCATTCTGTTCTCCTTTCCTTGCGTCGGGACTACCCATGGTATGTGTAGCGGGGCGGAAGACCGGAACTGTCGCCAACCCTCAGCATGGGAGCATTGAATACGTCGCAGAGTCCGGGAACGAATTCGGAGTCCCTGAGGCCTTCCGATTTATGCGGCTCGCCATGCGCCGCTCCGATAATCGCCAGCACTTTTCCGGTGGGGTTGCGCATCAGGGACCCGCGAATCTCCAATCTGGCAAACGCGTTCATTTCTTCGGCACGAATGACCGCGGGGGAATCGCGCATGCTCCGGAGTGCATTCTTGTTGATGAACACTATTTCCAGGTTGCTCTTCTTCGCCTGGATCAGAAGTTCTCGCATGCCGGAGAAGGGGCTGTTGAGTAAGGCGCCATGTAGCGAGGGAGGGAATTCGTCGGATTCCTTGTTTTTCAAAAAATCCTCGATCTGCGTACGATAGCTGTCTTCGGCAAATTCTTCCACGGCCAGCGCCGTCACCCCGGATTTCAGGATTTTGCTTTCTTTGCCCAATTTGAGATCTTCGACCATTTCCAGCAATTGCGGCTTAATACTCCCGTGCGATTCGCCCATGAATACCACCGGGCTATTGTCGAATCCGGCGGTGAGCTTGTCGACAAACCCCATGTTCGCCGTTTTGTCGTTGAGCGCCTGCATTTTGGCGTCGCCGGTTTTGGATGGCACGAAATCGTTGGGGATTTCCCTGGCCATTTCGACTTGCGCTTCGAGACGGGCATCGGTTCCCGAATTGACGATGGCGGGATTCGCCCAAAATATTGTCGCCATGACTTCGAAGTCCGAAAAGAACGGATCGGAATCAGCTCCCTTGGGGAGTTTGCTGTCGAGATTCGTTCGCACTTCTTCCCATGGAACGTAGAATTTCTGGTATGCCGCGTGTCTTTCCTCCTTGATATCTTCGGAGAGATTGCCGGTCAGCAGTCCCCATTCGAAGAAGTTGGCTGTCATGATCTCGCGAAAGGAATGACCGATGTGAATTTGCCTGTTCTGCCTGTCGACAACAACCTTGAAGCCATCGCCGAGCAATTGCTTCATCGCATCCAGGCCGTCGGCGAGCGAATCGAACTTGTCGCCGAATTCTCCGTTCACATTCAAGTGCAGCTTCGGCTCGAAACCAAGAGTTTCCTTGGTGGGAAGGGTTTTCCCGTTCAGCACGCCGAAGTCGATATCCCTGGTGCCGTTGCTCAGTTTTATACCGCGGCAGAGCAGGGCGGTCTTGTCGTCGCCCAGGGCATCGAAATTCTTCGCGATTGTCTCGGCGGCGCGGAGCCTGCCCGACAAGGCCATTTCCGTCGCCGTCTTTTTGTTTCCGTCGTTCATTGTCGTATTCGCGATTTTTTCGAGTACATCGACAAGACGCTGCGAAGGGGGAGTAATACCAACCGGAAGGTCCCGGCAAAGTTCGAACAGCGCAAGTATTTTCGCGGTCAACGCGGGTGATTGGCCGCATTTAAGGGAAAGGCACGCCTCCGCCGCCCGGTCCATGGTGTTTGCGCCCAGTGTCAGGCCCAGCTTCATGATTCGGTTCATGGTTTCGGCGGGTACCCTGCTTTCGAGAAGGGTGCGCATATTGACGAATCGATCCGGGTTTTCCAGGAAGTCCGATTTGAACGGTCCGTTGCCGGCCGCATTGAGCATGGCGATCAACTTTTGCCCGCGCGCGGGGTTGTCCATCACGAAGCGGGACAAACCCACCAGTTGGGATCGGGAAAGCGAGGCCGGGTTGGTCAGCCCCTGGCTGGTCAGTATCTTCCTGGCGGATTCGATGCCCTTGGTCTGGGCCTTGGTCAGATCGCCCGGTTGTCTGTCGTCCAGCCCGCGAAGCGTGCCCATGGGTTGGGTCGTCAGCTTGCCCAGCTTCTTGAATCCGTCCTTGGTGACGCCGGTGGAAATATGGCGGTTGTCCTGCCCGTTGAAGGATTGCAGGCACAACTGTTTTTGCGGACGGTTGAAAGTGCCGGTTTTGGGCATTTCCGTCCTGTTGAAGACGGTGCCGCTTTGGACCCGTCCGAAAAAAGCGTTGTTGGTTTTTCCAACATCCATGGTTGTCCACCCTTTATGCCGAGAACTTCTGCTGTATCGTATTGCTGCCGGAAATCGATTCCCCGTAGTTCACGACTTTGAGATCCAGACCGACCCGCGAAGATTTTTCGATATTCGTGTATTCAATGCGGAATCCGGAAACGACATAGTTTTTCGAGTCCGCCAGCAGTTTCTGCGCTTCTTCCGAGTTCGGGCCCTTGGGCATCCGATTGATCTGCTCGAGCACATCCGGGTTTAACTGTTTTTCCACATGCAGGGTAAATTCCTGTCCATTCTGGGTGAGATCCAACATTTTGGCCAGCAGGGCATCGTTTTGGATGTTGTAGAACTGGACGGTCGCGGCCAGGTTTGGCATGGCATTTCTGTTGCTGGCGCCGCCAAGTTTCTGGGTGAAGGTTTGGGTCGCTTCCGCCAGTTTGCCCTGCGTTTCCTTCCGGGAAAGCAGGCCGGAGGAAACGACATGATATTTTCCCTCCACCGCCACTCCGAGAGGCGTAACCGCCACTCTCCCCTCGGTTCTCTTTTCCGGGTGCTGGACCGTCTCTCGCTCGAGCAGTACCATGCCATCCGTTACATTGCTGGCGGTGACGGAAACCCGTCCGGAAAGGCTGACATTGAACTGCCGCTCGAAAACCTTTTCGCTGCCGCCGGTGCTGGTCCGGGAATGTTCGTCCACATCGACACTGGCCTTGATTTGAATGTCCGGAATAAGGGTGCCGAGATTTTCAAGCGAGTCCTTGACGGTTGCAAGGGGGTTTAATTCCAGGCCGACATGGAAACGGGTGTCGATTTCCGTGAATGTTTCAACACTGCTGAACAGTTCGAGATCGCGCGAATCGGTCCCGCCTTCGCAGAAGGCGCCAAAGAACATTTCGAATTTCTGCCTTCCGGTCAGGTTGCCGTCGTCCTTGAATTGGAGAACAACGCCTTCCCCCACCCCTATACCGCCGCCAATGCCGAGGGTCGCCGTGCCTTCAAGGACGGTGATGGCGGCGTCGATGTCGGCGGAAAAGCCGCGGGCGAGCGCGAAGCTGACAACGCCGTCCTTGTCGACGCTGATCGATATTCCGTGCTTCCTGGCAAGTTGGATGCCCAAGGAAATGGAAACGGGTCCCACCTCTCCGGAGAGCGACACGCCGCCGCCGGTGGCAAGGTCGATGGCGGTCACCTGCCCCGGTTTCACCCGGCTTTGGCAGAACTCCTTGACGTGGGAGCTGATTCCGGGGGTGTCCACCTTGGTCCCGGTGATCTTGCGCATGCCTTGTTTGACGGGGTCGAATATGTTCAGATTGCGCTGCAAAAACTGTTTTCCCGTCCTGATGATGGACGGCCGGGAAATGTCGCTCTTGGTGAAGCTGTTGTTGATGGAATGGGTCAGGACCAATTCCGCCTGTTCTTTTGTGCAGCCGGAGAGGGCCATCAGGGTGGTGAGGCAGTGTTGGCGTTCCGGCGACCCCTTGGTGCCAATCTTGTTGAGATAGACCGAGAAATCCGTCCCGCTGTGATTGCGGAAGTTGTCGACGATTGACGCTTCGGCCGCGGTGGTCAGCAGCTTCCAGCCATCGTTTTTCAGCTTGAGCGCCCTTTCCATCTCCCTGGACGAGGTATGCCATTCCTTCTTCTCGTAATGCTGGGTGAGGGCGATGTTGGCGAGGGACCGCGCGCGCTGGCTGCCGTTTTTGCCGAAGTGATCCTTTTCGAGTTTTCCCGTGACAAGCTCTTTCAGCTTGTCGCCGGTCGAACCCGTGAGGACAGACTTGAGCTTGCCGGTTATCTCCTTTAGTTGCCCCTGCATGATGTCCTCGTTGGACATTCTGGAAGTGGATTTGATCTTGTCGTGCGAACCGAAGGTGGTTTTCTTGAATCTCTTGCCTTGCAGGAGAATTATGGTTTCCGCCTTGTTGCCGAGGTTGAACTTTTCGTAGAACTCCAACATCTCCTTTTTGGCTTCGTTGAATTCCTTGATGTCCTTTGCGTTTATCAGGCTGTCGCGGATTTTGTGGAACTGCTGGGTGAGCGCCTTGTTCTCCTGGATGCTGTGCGAGTTGACGGGGGTGACGATTCCTCCCCGCATGGCGCGAAAGTCAAGGCTGGTCTGGAATTTTATGTTTTTCACCTGTTTTTTCGCTTCGTCCAGGGAAACGCCTTTTCCCGTGTCGATTTCCTGATCAAGGACAACGTTCAGGGCGTAGATGCCGAGAGCCATTTGCTGGCCATGGATTCTGGTGAAGCGGACATGGCCGCGCGCAAGGATTTTTTCGCTGTTGGGCAGGCTCTCGTCGATTTGCGCGAGCGCCTCTTCCATATCCTTGGTAAGGACATCGCCGCGCAGTCTTTCGCTATCCGTCCGGAGAGTTTGCGCCCTCCGCACACTGCCGGAGATGGAGGTCTCGGTTGATTCGGAAACGGTGATTTTCCCGCTGATATTGCATTTCTTTTTCACCAGGTCGAGGAGTTCGTCGGTCGGAAGGCGGCGCGCACCCTCGATGATTTTTTTGTCCACCTCCGAACGCTCCAGCAGGGTAAGCAGGTTTCGGCGGAGAATGGTGTCGGCTGCGCCCTGCTCCGGATCGCGGGCGAGCGCCTTGATGATATCGTTGAATTTTTCCCGCCGCAGGAACTTGTTGGAGGCGCTTCGGAGTCCTTGACTCACTTCTTTATCGATGTTCAGGCTGTAATCGGACCCGGCGAGGCGCCGTTCCAGATAACCGAGATAAATTCCCCCGTCGGGATTTTGTCCGCCGTAGACGGGAAGCTCGTTCTTTATGAACTCCGCGAAATCGAAGGAAGGGGTGTCGGAGACCTGATCGCCATGGTATGCCGCGCGCATGAGCAGCAAGTCAATCACGCCGACGTTGACAAATTTGGCCAAGCCTTCGGGCGGATTCTTGGCCGCGTCCAGCAGAAGCGTCCTGGCGAGTTCGGGAATTTCCGCCAGTGTGCTGTTTCGGAATTTCTCAAATAATTTCCTGGCTTCGGGGGTCGCATCCTTCGAAAGTTCGAGGTTGGAAAACAGATACTTTATTTCTTTCGACTCGCTGGACGCGAGATGCTGCGTGGCTATCCATTCGGATATTTCCTGCCCGCCATACTCCTGCTTCAGTCCAAGGATCTCGTTTTGAAGGTGGGGCGCCCCTTCCAGGAGAATGTCGAGCGCGAGAACGGCGCTTTTGCCGCCTTTCTCCAAATCGGCGAGGAAGGTTTTCAGCTGTGCCGGCGGCATTTTGAGGAGCTGATCAAGAATCTCGCCCCGGCTGTTGGCGCGGCAGCAGAAAAGGTCGAGCGTGTCTTTTTCAACTTTGTCGAGGGAGGGGAACTTGGAAAGGTACTTTCCGCCCTCGTTCACCGTCCTGTCGAAGCGGGTTTTCTGATACGCGCTGATGGCCTTGTCGAACGCTTCAAAGAATTTTTCCTTGTCGAGCACTTTAGAGGGTTTTTCCTTGTCCCCGGAAAGCAGAATCCGTTCAGCCTGAAATTTCAAGCTCTCGAACTGTCCGGACAGTGTCGAGGGCCACTCCTCCCCCGGTGTCGCCACCAGCTTCCTGAGCTCTTCCAGCCTGCCGGACAGGCTGGCCA
>JAVBRW010000069.1:0-6306 GCA_031547475.1 Planctomycetota bacterium | reverse complement strand
AATAAAAAATTTCCGCGATCGCCCGCGCGTGAACAAATCTATAACCGACATTTGTGGTAGTACTCTGCGCAGAGTGCGAAAGCGGTACCCGTACGGAAGCCCCGGTTGCACGGGGTCCGGAGGGTCAAAGTACAGGGCGTGTGCGTGCGGTTTTACGCGGTCGGGGGGAACGGCGGGTAGTGAGGCCTCCCATAGCGAAATGACGCTTTAGACACGCCCGGGGATATCTTGACCGGATTCCCCGACTGGGCGTGCGCGTGCGATTTGACGTGGTCGCGGGGAACGGCGGGTAGTGAGGCCTCCCAAGGCACCCCGGGGATTGTCTTGACCGGAGATCCCCAACCCAGGGCTCCCATAAAGGAGCCCACCCGACCCTTCGGGCCCCGGGCAGGATCCGCCGGGGCTTCCGGACCTTTTTTTGGAAAGGAACGGGGATGTCTATTGGATTCGCTTTGTTTTCGCAGGTTGACACAATAAAAAGCCATGCTAAAGCGCGAACAGGTTCCTTGTCTCTTCCGCCGTCGCCAAACCGACGGCCCGCTCCGCGAGAGCGGCCAAATCGGCGGCCGTCGAATCGCGCACCGCCCGTTTCACCCGGGCGATGGAGCCGGCGTTCATGCTCAAGACCCGCACGCCCAGCCCCACCAGCGCGCGCGCGGCCACCGGATCGCCGGCCATCTCGCCGCACACCGCGACTTCGATATCGCGCTTCCGGGCGCCGCCCACCACCATGGCGATGGCGCGGAGCACGGCGGGATGCATCGAGTCGGCCAGCGCCGACAGTTCGGTCGAGCCGCGTTCGGCGCACAGCACGTACTGGGTCAGATCATTCGTGCCGATGCTGAAAAAATCCACTTTCTCCGCCAGCCGCTCCGCCTGCAGGGCGGCGGCGGGCGTTTCAATCATAATGCCGAAGCGCACCGGCCAGCAATGCGCCGCGCCGGCGGCGGCGAGTTCGCCGTGGCACTGTTCCAGCGCCCTGCGGCAGAAATCCACCTCCGCGACTGTCGCGATCATCGGCACCATTATCAGAAGATCGCAGCCAACGCCGGCCCGGAGAATCGCCCGCAATTGGATCGTGAACAGTTCCGGCCGTTTTTCCATAAGCCGCACGCCCCGCACGCCGAGGAACGGATTCGCCTCCGGCGCCATGCCGAGCCACGGCATTTCCTTGTCGCCGCCGGCGTCCAGCGTCCGCACCGTCAACGGCTCGCCGGGGAAATGGCGGAATATTTCCTCCAGCGCGCGCACCTGTTCCTCCTCGTCCGGCGGCGCGGCGCGGCGCAGGAAAAGGAATTCGGTCCGCACCACCCCCACCCCTTCGGCGCCTTGGCGCGCCGCCGCCTCGGCCGTCAAGGCATCCATGACATTCGCTTCGACGCGGACGGATTCACCGTCCCGCGTCGCCGCCGGCCGCCGGGCGTCGGCGAGATCGCGGGCCTCCGCCGCCGCAAGCGCGGCGCGGCGCCGTTCGAATTCGGCCTTGTCCCCGGGAGCCGGATTGATGCGGACGTCCAGGCGTTCGGCGTCCATAATCACCGCGTCGCCGGCGCGGGCGCTGTCCGGCGGGACAAAACCGGCCAGGGCGGGAATGCCCAGCGCTTTCGCCAAAATGGCGACGTGCGAACTGGGGCCGCCGTCCCGGGTCAAAATGCCCCGCAAACGGCCGCGTTCCCAGCGGCCCAGGGAAGCGGTGGTGACTTCGGGCGCGCAGACCACGACGCTGCCGTGGCGCGCGCCGTCATCCGCCGGCTTTCCGGCCAGAACGGCCAGCACCTGTTCGGCCACGCCGTCGACGTCGGCGGCGCGCTCGCGCATGTACGGGTTGTCGAGCGCGCGGTATCCGGCCGCCAGCGCGCGCATTTCCTTCCGGTATGCGCTCGCCGCGTCCACGCCGTCCCTGCGGACGCGCTCCCTGACCTTGCCCGCCGCCTCGGCATCGTTCAACAGCAGCATTTGCGCGTCGAGAATGGCCGCCACGTCGGCGGGGCCGGAGGCGAAATTCTTTTTTCGTTCCCCGAATACGCGCCCCGCTTCCATCAGGGCGGCGTCAAAGCGGGCCACTTCGCTTTCGGCATCGGCTATTTTGACGGAAGGCGGTTCGGCGAAATCATAGCCGGACAAAACCAGCGTTCCGGCGGCGATGCCGGGCGCAAGGACGGACAGGCGCGGCGCGGCCGTCTCGTCCTTTGCCCTGCCGGCCGCAACCGGCGCCGCATCGGGTATCTCATTGCCGCGAAGCGGGCCGGACAACATGCTCCGGACGGCGGCGGCGGCCCTGTCCGCCTCCGCGCCCCACAGCGCCGCTTCGGCGATGTCGCCCCGGCGGATATTGCAGAGCGCGATTTGGTTGAGGCTGCGGCCGTTGGCGAAGGGACCGTCGGAGGAATAATTGCGGATGCGCGCTTCGGCGGCGAAAGGCGACAGCGCTTTGACGAATTCGGCGGCGGGGCGGATGTGCATGCCGTTGGGATCGTCCAGCGCGAAACGGATGATTCGGGCGTCGGCCGGAACGGCGGCATCGCCCCGCTCCACTCCGCGATCCGGCAAAACAGCGGAGGACACGCCGCCGCTTTCCCCCGCGTCGATGTCTTTCGCCTTGGCGGCGAGGCCGCCCAGCGCTTCCTCGCACACCTGGTCGATTCCGGAGCCCGCGCCCAGCTGGATGGCCGCCGCCACCGCGCCTTCGACCAGCGGCGCCGGACAGAGGCGTATGTCCGGCACTTCGCCGTCCAGGAGTTCCCGCGCCATGCGGGCGCTCAGGACGGCGCTTCCGAGATCCATCAGGACGACGACGCCGTCGCCGGCGTTCACCCGCCGGATGGCGTCCATGATGTCGGTGGCGTCGGTGCCGAGTTCGGCGTGGTCCGGGCCGGAGCCGCCGGCGAAGGCGACGGGCAGATCCTCCCGCCCCACCGCCTTGGCGAGCCTGCAGATCGCCTCCGCCAATGCGCGACTGTGAGAGACAATGACCAGGCCGACCATGTCAAACCGCTTCCGCCAGCGCTTTCACCATGAGCCAGGTCGAGGTCGCGCCCGGGTCCTGGTGGCCGACGCTGCGCGGGCCGAGATAGCTTGCCCTGCCCTTGGTGGCGAGCATGGGGATGGTGTCTTTCACGCCCTGTTCGGCGGCGGCGGCGGCGGCGGACAGGATGTCTTTGTCGGAAAGCTTGTCCGCAATCCCCCGTTCCATCGCCGCGAGGGCGGGAATCCAGGCGTCCAGCATGGTTTTTTCGCCGGCCTGGCTTTTGCCCATTTTCCTGATGCCCTCGACTCCCTCGGCCAGAGCTTTGGCGAAAGCGTCGATGCCGATCGAATCGCCCGGCAGGCGCGGCGTCATTTTCATGAACATCGTGCCGTACAGCGGTCCCGCCGCGCCGCCGACCGTCTTTATCAACGTCATGGCGACCGTCTTGCACGCTTCGGCAATGCTTGCCGGCGGCTTTTCGGTGACCGCCGCCTTGGCGCCCGCGAAGCCGCGCGCCATGTTGATGCCGTGATCGGCGTCGCCGATGGCGGAGTCGAGTTCGGTCAGGAATGCCTTGTTTTCCTCGTAGACCGAGGCCAGCCTATCCAACCATTTCATCACCATGTCGAGCGTAATCATTCATATCCCCCACCGGAGGGCCGGCGTGTGCACCGGCGCGTCCCACAGCTTGAGCACCTCGTCGTTCGCCTTGAGCATGGTCAGCGAAAAACCCTGCATCTCGAGCGAGGTGATGTAATTGCCGACCAGGCGGCGGGCGATGGCAATGCCGGCCTGTTGCGCCCGTTCCGCCACCCGGGCGTAGCAGATGTACAGTTCCATCAACGGCGTTCCGCCCATGCCGTTCAGCATGACGATGGCGCTTTCGCCCTGTTTGTACGGCACATCCTTCACCACCGCCTCGAACATCATGTCCACCAGCTCGCCCGCCGGTTTCATCTTCATCCGCTCGCGGCCCGGCTCGCCATGGATGCCGACGCCCATTTCTATCTCGTCGGCGCCGAGGTCGAAGGTCGGCTTGCCGGCGGCCGGCACGGCGCACGAGGTCAGCGCCATGCCCATGGAGCGGCCGTACCGCTTGCAGTAATTGGCGTATTCGGCCACCTTCTCCAGCCGGTCGCCGCGCTCGGCCGAGGCGCCGCAAATCTTTTCGAACAACACGGTGGAGCCGACGCCCCGGCGGCCGGCGGTGTAGGAGCTGTCCTCGACCGCCACGTCGTCGTCCACCACCACGCTCGCCGTCTTCATGCCGTCGGAGCCGCACATGTCGGCCGCCATTTCGAAGTTCATGATGTCGCCGGTGTAGTTCTTCACGAGGAACAGGACGCCGGCGTCGCCCGCCACCGCCTTGGCCGCCGCTTCCATCTGGTCGGGAGTGGGCGAGGTGAACACGTCCCCCGGGCAGGCGGCGTCCAGCATGCCCAGACCGACGAAGCCGGCGTGCAGCGGTTCGTGCCCGCTGCCGCCGCCGGAGACGAGCGCCACTTTCGACTTGTTCGGATTTTTCCGGGCCACGTAGGCGGGTTCGAAGGAGACCTCGACCAATTCCGCATGGGCAGCGAGGAAACCCTCGAGACATTCCTTGACCGCGTTGGACGGGTTGTTGATCAGCTTTTTCATGGTGTTCTCCTTCGAATAAGGGATTTAAGATTTAAGATTGTAGATTTAAGATTTATTCCAACTCTGACGATTCGCATAGAAATAAATCTTAAATCTACAATCTTAAATCTTAAATTTCAACGCCTTGTCCAACCGCTCCAGCGTGCGTTCGCGCCCGAGCAATTCGACCGTCTCCCATATGCCCCGGCTCACCGTCCCGCCGGTGACGGCGACGCGGAGCGGATGGGCGATGTCGCCAAGCTTCAGGCCCTGCGCCTCGCCATATTGCACGGCAGCCTTTTCCAGATCGGCGGCGGTCCAGGCGGCGACGGTACGGAATGCGGCGGCCAGCCCTTCGAGCGCCTTGAAGCCGGCGCCGTCGTTCTTCTTCAGCACCTTGTCCACCGCCTTGGGATCGAGATCGACCGTACGGGTGAAAAAGTAGCGGGTGTTGGCGACGAAATCGCGGACCGTTTTCAAGCGCTCCTGCTCGAGCTTGATCAGTTTGCCCAGCCATTCGTTGTCCACGTCGTCCGCCTGCACGCCTTCCTTCGCCAATTCCTCGCGGACCAGCGGCGCCAGTTCGGCGGCCGGCATGTGGGTGAGGTACTGGCCGTTCATCCACGCCAGCTTTTCCAGATTGAGCTGGGCGGGCGCGGCGGAGACGCGGGCCAGGTCGAAATGTTGGACCATTTCGTCCCGCGACATCATTTCGACCCCGTCCTCGCGGCCCCAGCCGCACAGGGCGAGGAAGTTGAACAAACATTCCGGCAGATAGCCCTTGTCGCGGAAATCGCCGACATAGGCGTCGCCGTCCCTTTTGGAATACGGCTTGCCCTTGGCATTGACGATCATGGGGAAATGGCCGTACTGCGGCGGCGTGGCGCCCATGGCGCGGAAAATGAACAAGTGGCGGTAGGTGTTTTCCACGTGGTCGTTTCCGCGAAGAATATGGGTCACGCCCTGGGTGACGTCGTCCACCACGTTGGCGAGGTGGAAAACCGGCGTGTCGTCGGAGCGGAGAATGACCAGATCGCGGATGGAATCCAGCGGCTTTTCCAGGCGCCCGAGCACCAGGTCCTGGTAATACACGTAGCGGCGGCGGAAACGGAGCGTCGCCGGCTTGCCGCCGATCGCGGCTTCGGCCGGGCCCGGCTTCGCGCCCAGCAACTTGGCGCCCGGTTGCACGCTTCCGTCCGCCATGATCACTTCCAGTTCCGGCATGGCGTCGCGGCTGATCGGGTTGTGGTATTCCTTGCCGTCCGACCCTTTGGTCACGTAATCGACGCCCCGGTCGGTCACCAGCAGATCGCCCTTCGACACGTCGACGGTGGCGGTGTCTCGGGGCTCGGTGACAAAGGACGCATCGAGGAGCGGCCCGTCGAGATGGAGAAGAGTCGGCCCGCCGTCCTTCTTGCTGGCGTAGCCGTTCTTCACCATTTCCGCCACCACCTCGAGGTGCCGCGCGACCTGTTTCGACTGGTACAGCGGCTCTTCGTCGTAGGTGAGGCCGAGCCACTGCATGGATTCGATGAGGGTCCGAATGGCTTCCGGCGTCGAGCGCTCGAGATCGGTGTCTTCTATGCGGAGCAGGAAATTGCCGCCGTTGTGGCGGGCGAAGAGCCAGTTGTAGATGGCGGCGCGGATATTGCCGATATGGACGTTCCCGGTCGGGCTGGGCGCGAAACGCACGCGAGGCTTGGTCATTCGTTCTTCCTTAT